>CALYBM010000001.1 GCA_944412525.1 uncultured Ruminococcus sp.
GGATACAACTGTTTCACCTATGTTTTTGATAATTTCCGAAATCACTCCACTTTCAACAGTAATGTCCACAGCTTCATCTTTTGTTGCCAGAAGAAAATCTTTAATCTTAACCTTTTTCACTCTATCGCTCCTTTATATTCTAATCTTTTACCCTATTTAAATCTTATTTTTTGTATTTTCTTAATTATATCAGACAAATTATATTAAATCAATGTTGTAATAACTACATATCAAATCCATCCGTTATCCCATTCAGTTTTGTTAAATCTCTTTTTACATAATACATCTCTGTAATCTCTGATGTGGTGTGACCGAGCAAATCCGCAACCTGTCTTGGAGTTAATGATTTTATTGAACCGTCAGGTTGCTTTATGCCGTTTACAAGGTTTGTTGCGAAAGTATGACGGAGCGAGTGCAAGCCTTTGGTTTCTATGCCTGCGGCTTTGAGGATTCTGTAATAGCGTTTTCTAAAGTTGACGGGACGGGTGAAGTTTCCGTTTTCATCGGGTATCAGCGGTGCATCTTCTCCAAAATAAAATTCTTTTCTCAGGTCAAGTATCATTTCGATTGCAGTATCATTCAGCGGAACATCTCGTTTGCTCGTGGCACTTTTCAGCTTGCCAACCTTGATTTCTCTTCCTTTTTCTGCTGTGATTCCGTCACGCTTTGATATTTCCTTTACACCTCTGTTAAGGTGCATAACACGATTGTCAAGGTCAATGTCGCTGTTGATAAGTCCCAGCACCTCGCCTGTTCTCAATCCGGTATTCAGCATAAGGATATATGCGGCGGCTTGCTGATATTTTCTTTTACCGTTTGAAAATGTACTGAACGCTTCATCTTTGAATATTTTAATCTCTTCCGGCGTGAATACCGTTATGGTTTCGCTCGCCGGAAGATTTTCTTTATCCTGTGCCGCCAAAAAGTTGCCCTTCTTAATCATCGGCGCACTTATCATTGGATTTCTGTCAATATATTCTTGTTGAGTAAGATAGCGGAAATATTCATTCAGAACATTATGAACTTTCTTAACCGTAGTGTAGGCATAGCCCTCATTCATTTTGTCATTCAGTAACTTTTTAATATCTGCCGACTTAACATCTCCGACAACCTTATCTCCAATGTACGGATAGATTTGATTTTTCGCCGTACATTCATATCTGTCATATGTAGTGCGTTCAACAGACGGAAACTTAAACACCTCAAGCCAGTTCTGCATACTGTCTTTCAGCCTTTTCTTTGTTTCCTGCGACTCAATTATTGAGTCATTAAACGCCGCAATATATTCCGTCATCTTCTTATTGACCTCAGCCTTTGTTGTACCTGAAAAGCTCTTCCTTTTTCGTTCGCCTTGCTCATCCATATACCAACAACACCGCCCCAACGATTGTCCGTCCTCTTAAAAGCGTTGCCGTTAGTAAGTAATTTTCTCGTTGACATAAACATCAAGCCTCCTTTTCAAGTACAACAACATACCACAAATCAATCTGAATATCCAGACCAAATATTAAACTCTCAAAAATCGTCCGTGTCGGGTTTAATTTAAAATTTCGATTACTTTCCTGCCGAATGCAATAAAATCGCAACACGGGTGACACACGGCTCAACAGAGAGATTACATTGACATTGTAAATCCCTGCTCTTCATCATTTTCAATATCATTCTGATTAACTGTTCTGTCGGTTTTAAGTCCGTGAGCAAGCTTTTTCTCTTCAAGCTTAGATTTGAGTTTACTGTCAACCTGACCGAATAATTTAGCTCGTTTACGCTTGCAACTGTTTGCAATTAATTTTGCAAGAGCAAGGAGTATTCCTGAAAAAGTTTGTTCAACACTTGATTTATCAATTTCGTATGACGGGGTTGCTTTAGATAATAAATTGACCGACTTCAAAATATAGTTCTTGATGCTTCTGAATTCCTTGTTATCTTCAAGCGGTATATCAGGCTTTTCTTTATCGTAATACAGCGACAGCTTTTCTCTGTTGATTTCATTCCACTTGAAATAGAGCTTTGCAAGATTTTTATCCTTTGCAAGTTCGGCAACAATACTATTGATGGTTTCTTTGATCGATTTAGGAAGATAGCCGTACATCAATCTTCCCTTGTAACTTTTGAGCTGTTCAGAAAGTTTTCTGAACAGCTCAACCATTTTATCGGAAACATAAACATCTGTGTCAATGTTGTTGAGTAAATCATCAATTACATTTTTTGCTTCATTTTTAAGTTCATCACGGATTTCTGTCTGCGTTGTAAACAGTTTGTACTGCTCATTTCTGAATATGTCATTACCGAAGGCCCTTCGCATACTCTCAATGCCATTGTTAGTAAGATAGCCTTGCCCAGATTTAGAATAAACAAGCAGATGTATGTGAGGATGATGTGTTGTGTTATGAAATGCTCCGTACCATTGCAAGTCGCTTGGTTCTATTTTATGAGCTTTTGCAATTTCAAGAATATTTCGCCTCACTAAACTTTTCCAAGCATTTGCATTGTTGTAACCAAGCCTCTCTGCATCCTCTCTTTTAAGACTAATGACATGAGTCCACACAATTCCATTGTGATTTGAAACTTCATCAGCAACCTCATCAAGATTTATCTTCTCATCAGTTTGAGAAAACAATCCGTGTTTACCTAACTTTTCAACACCCGGTCTTTCGGCATAGTAATTAACAAGTTTTTTAACACCGCCTATCCTGTCTGCGTTGCGTTCAAGAAATTCGTTGAGAAATTCTGTTGCATTAGACTTTGTCTTATTTTCAAGATAAGACTTCATCTCAGGATAATCCCACGACTCAGGAACAGTTTTGAGTGCAGTGCAGATTAAATCATTTTGCTTTTTAGTTGCAAGGGAGTTATCAATACCGTTTGGCAGTTTTTCAACACCCTCACGAGTGCCCATATATTTTATCAACTTACCTGCATTTGATGATGCAGGATTTTTTATATATCTGCTTGTAAAAATAATCTTTGGCATTTATTAACTCCGTTGAAATTTGTAAGCATCTTCAAATGTTATGATACCATTGTTTCGTGCAACTTCTTCAGCACAGAAATTATTAAGAGATGACAGAGAATTATTATCAATCTCGTTAGTAGCCGCAACGACATTACTCAGCTTTGCTTGTTCAACAGCAACCTTGAACAGCATCTCGGAAATATTTTTCTCTACACTTTCGATTTCACTTTTAATGGTTTGTGCAAGGATTGGTGAAAGATAATCAATGCATTTTCGTTGATGAAGATAACCAATGTAAAACTGAACAGCCTGACAGACAAAATCACTTTTTGAAGTTGCATTTGCTGTATCAAGCATTTCTGTAATTTCTTCAACCATTGAAGGTTTCATCCAATATGCATATTTCTTCTTATTTTCGCTCATTTTTGATAGACACCTCAAAATATTAATTTTGACACCTTTGAAAATCCCATAACAGTCGGCTCTGCCGTCTGATGTGACTCCGTGGGGAGACGCCCCACTTTAACCTGCTTAAAATAATTTCCTCGAAAAATCGGCTCAATTATGCGTTTTTCCTCAACTGCTCACTGTGAAAGTAATCAATCGCTTCTCCGATAGGACGAATAGTATAGAGCAGAGTACCGTTGCGTTTTTGTCCGTCTTTTGTAATTACTTCTGTTCTCTCGGTTGAGATTAAATGCTTATCCTCAAGACTTTGAACATATTTTCTTACAGTATTCTGACTCATTTTCAGAGCTTGTCCGATTGTGCGGTAGCTCGGATAGCACTGATATGTTTTTCTGTTTTCACATCTCAAAAGATAGCTGTACACGTCAATTTCTCCCGAGGATAAGCCGATACAGAATATTTCATTCGGCAGAGTGAAGTAATGTTTTGTATTATTTATAGAATTATAGTTCAAATACTTCCTCCTGTGTTCTGCTCAATCCATTCACGAAATTTTTCTTTCGGCACGACAAGTCTTGAACCAATTTTCAAAACTGGAAAACCTTTTGACCTGACCAGCTCATACGCACTTGTCTTTGATATTCCAAGTACCTTTGCAATTTCCTGCACTGATAACATCAACGGCAGTTCGTCATAGCTTTTATAAAAATTTTCTTTCATCTTCATC
>CALYBM010000002.1 GCA_944412525.1 uncultured Ruminococcus sp.
CTATAAACTCAATATCGGACACGACATGGGTTGAAATTAATACTATTTTATTTTCCGCAATTTCGCTTATGAAGTTGCGGATTCTTATTCTCTCCTTCGGGTCAAGCCCCGCCGTCGGCTCATCAAGCAATAATATCTCAGGGTCTCCCATCAAGGCCTGAGCAAGCAAAACTCTCTGCTTCATACCTCCTGAAAACTCGCCGATTTTTTTGTGTGCAACATTGCTCAGACTGACTGTTTTGAGGAGCTTGTCTGCTTGAATTTTTGCATCTTTTCTTGAGATTCCTTTGAGAGACGCCATATACAGCAAAAATGACCGTGCCGAAAGCTGCTCATAAAAGCCCTGCTGCTGCGGCATATAGCCGAGTCGTTTTCTGAATTTTTTGCCGAGCTTTAAAATATCCTCGCCGTCACAGAGAATTTCTCCTTTTGTTCTGCTCACATTATCGGTAATCAAATTCATAAGCGTGGATTTTCCCGCACCGTTTGCACCGAGCAGTCCGTAAATTCCGTATGTAAGGCTCAGGCTAAAATCATCTAAAGCCGTGTTATCTCCGTATTTTTTGGTAAGATTTTTAATGTCAATTTGCATTTTTGCACCTGCTTTCTTTGCACCAACTTCGTTTTGTCACAATTAAGCATACCGCTCCGAGAACAATCACCGCCAGTATCGGAATCAGAAAGGTAAATCCGTCGGAGGTTATCATCAGATTCATCATTGACAGCGGAATTGAAATTGAAATGTATGATAAAAATTCTATCCCGATTGAGTACAATATTGACGGAATGATAAGAATTACCGATGATATTATAATGACAGCTTCGTACTTTAACTTTGAAGAAATAAAGCAAACTGCATATGTAACCGAAAGCATTATAAGAAATTTGGTCAAATACATTATTGTCAAAAATGCGCCTATACTTATGTTAAACGGCAAACCGCTTAAAAACTCAAGACTTTTAATCGGGGCGTTAAATTCGGAAAGGGTGTATTGGCTGCACACATCGTAAAATTCAGCACAGAGTGAAACTCCCCAAATTACCGCTGTTAAAATTGTTACACAAATTATTTTTTTGTTAAACAAAAACCGTCTGCCGCCGTAGCTTGCCATAAGTGAGGGATACATCTGCGAACGCTTTTCAAATGAGAATATCCCCGACATCAAAATAATAATACAGAATATTGAAATCAAAGCATAATTTTGCTGTCGTGACAATCCGTATTCGCCCAGCAGCTTTGTATAACCGTCAGGGTTAACGAGCCATGCTTCAGAGCCTTGCTCCTCGCTTGATGTAATATACTCAATTCGTTCATTAATTTTCTGTAAAGCTTCACGCTTATTATCAAATGCCTGATGCTTTAACGATGCGTTTGTGTATTCTTCCTCGGAAATTTCACCGTTTGCGTACGCTTCTGATTTTTGATTAAATTCTTCGTCAATTTCATTAATTTCATTTTCAAGATTTTCAATATACATATTTGTATCATCTGTTATCGGGCCGCTGTACTGCTCGTAAAAGGTTTTTACAATGGAATCCGCACCGCTCATATATATAAAATCTGTACTTGCCGAGTTAAAAAGTACAAAGGCAAAAACCGCAAGCACGACAATGCCCTTTTGAATAATCAAAATCTTGTAAAATTCAACGCCCAAAACATTAAGTTTTTCAACAATTCTCCAGTACAACGCCTTGACCTTGCTCAAGAATTTTCCGAATGCTATTTCAAGTCTGCTCGGAGTTTTTTCCGGATGATTCCGCACAGAGGCTGTAACTGACAGAATACCGAATATCAGTATAATAATTACCGAAGTAACAACAACAAGCCAAAACAGATTAATTACCGTGACAAAGGCGTTTATGTTGTTGTATTTAATAATTGCCTGCGTTGGATTTATGTAATAAAAAACATTTATGCATTTGAGCAGAGCGAAATTGCTTTGAATCGGCAATAAGGAATAGAGCAAAAATTCAAACGCAAAAATGATGCCTGCCGCACCTATCGCCATACCTGTGTTTTGAACAAACGAAACCAAAAACCATACAAGAAAAGCTACCGCAATCTGCGTCAAAATGTTAATTGCGACATAAAAAAAGATAAACTGCAATTCCGACATCGGGAAGACAAAGTTTTGAAACATCTCGATGGACTGAACATTTCTGAACAAATCCTGAGTGCCGCCGTAAATTATAAACGCAGATGCAAACAATACAAAATACATCAAAATGTTTGCGGCGATAACGCTTAACAATAAAATCCCCGCACGCCTTAACGCAAGGTTTAGTCTGCCGTTAGGCATAGAATAAACAACATTTTGCAATCCTTTTTTACGCTCCTCAATGAAGCAGAAAATCACAACTACGGAAAAGAAAAACACAAGATAATGTATCAGCTCAAAATCAAGTACCGAGGTTATCGGTTTGTCGTTTCCGAGCTCAATGGAAATTCCCTTGAGTTTATCATAATCCTTAACCGTGTTGTTTATGTTAAGCTTTGAAAGCGGATTGTTATCGGTAAATATGCTGACAGTGTTCATCTGCTCCGCTCTTGCGTTAATGCTTTCAAGATAGTTGGGGTAATCGGCAATATATTGAAGCTGATTTGAGAGTTCGGTCAGCACCTCATATTTTGCATAGATTTCTCCCGCATTAATATTGTCTTTGTTTTTGTCAAATTCCTCGGCGATTTCGGGATAATTATTCCTCAAATCCGCTTCAACGCTGTACCAAATCTCCTCATACTCCTCGTAATTTTCGGTTTTTTGAGCGTCTATTGCGAGCAGAGATTGCATTGTACCCACATACTCAATCTCTTTATTTACAAATTCCGTTTGTTCTTCTTCTGACTTAGCATCAAGCAGACTTAAAATTTCATTTCTGTATCTGTTTGCCGCAGAAAAATCCGTACTGCTCAACGAGGTACTGTGAAATTGACCATTAATAAAAAAGCCGACTCCGACTGCCAAAAGCACCAAAAAAGCTATAATTGTTTTTTTATTAATTAAAACACGCTTCAGTTCCATAATTTTACCCTTTTCTATTGTATAAGCTCTATGAATATTCGTATAAAATTATCCATTCGGCATTTTTATCACTTATTTTCGATTTATCAAAGTACATATCGCACCATATTCCGTCTTGTTTGCAGCAGTTGACAAAAAAGTTATCCTCATCCCCGAATAATAAGAAAGTTTGACTGATGTTTTCGGGCATATCAAGACTTGTAATATATTTTTCGTAGCTGTCATACACCGATAAGCTTTTAGGATTTTCATCCATCACATCATAGGTATAAAAATATTTTCCGTCATAATTTACAGAATAATTATTATCCACTGTTTCAAAAGTTCTCGTCTTTTTTGAAGAAATGGAGTACACCTTCAGACCGTCCGACACCTCGTAATAAACACTTCCGTTTGTGATAACATAGCTTTTAACAGCGTCTTTGACAACGGTTTCTGTTTTATTTTCCAGACTGATTTTTATACCGCCTTCGTAAGTTTCAAGACTGTCGTCTGTAAAGCTTCCGTACTGGTAGCTTATGCCGTTTCCACAGCCCTTTAAACGGTAAATCTCCGCACCGTATCCCTGTATTTCATCAACCCTGCTCAAGTTAGCTTCCTTATCTTCAATATTAAAGGTGAACAATTCAGCTTTATTATCTCCGCTATACGATAAATATCCTTTTCCCTTATGCAATATAAATCTAAAATTCATACTGTCTAAATCCGAACCCGCATCCAAAATGTGACACACCCTTTCCCTTCTGCTGCCGTCTTTTGAAATCTTGTACAAATAAAGGCTCTTTGAATTTGATTCATCGATTGCACCAATCAAATACAGGCTTGAATTATAATAAAATAAGCCTTTGTCGCTCATGTAAACAGTAGATAAAAAATACGCATTGCATTCTTCATAATTTTCGTATTCGCAGGAATGTTTACAATCAGGTTTTGCACAAAGAGGAATGGGTTTCATAGTATTTTTATCAATAAAATACAAGAATTGATCAGCAAATTTATAGTAACCCTCTTCACAGGCAACTATTGAATTATTGTCGTCAAAAAAAGGCTGATAATCTGTTTCAATATTGAATGAATCAAGTGAAAATCCTGACACATCGGGTTGATTTGTAGAGGTATTATCATTTAATTCAGAACTACTTTTGTTATCGTCGCCGCAAGCTGTGAATACTGCCGCAAATAATACTAAAGCTGTTGCTAAAAATCTTTTCATCATACTTTAACTTTCCTAATATAAATGCGTTTTCGGATAAGCAGCCGAAAAAGCGGAGCTTATCCGAAAACATAATCTTTTAAGCGGATTGATTATTGGATTTTATACTTGCATTTTACAAATAACGGATAAGTAAAGCTTAATTAAGTATAACCGTTCCGTCATCTTCAACTCGGAAAAATGTATTCCAATTATGATTTCCCGTTCCTATTAAAGCCTTGTCGAGCACATCTGTTCCGCGTCCCTTGCTTTCAATAAACAGATTGTTACAGTCCCCACCCATAAAAAAGTCACATTCAGGTGTACTGATTGTATCGACAACATCTCCGCTCGGCGAAAGCACTACAATCTTGTAATCTTTTTCATTATCTGCATTGTCCCAATTTGATAAATATATATATTTACCATCACTTACTATCAGCTTTTCTTTGTTTGTAAGTTCGTAGATTTTTGACTCTTCTCTCGTATTAAGATCAAATGCACAGAGGTATTTATTTTCCAATATGTAAAACGCCGTGTTGTCCATAACAGTAAATCCGTCACCGCATTTTGTAAGTTCCTCCACGCTGCCAGAGCCGAGCTTTGTCCTGTACAATGTGTTCTCAAATTTCTCATAGCTTTCATCGGTAGCGTCATTGTATTTAAAATACATATGATCCCCCGAACCCGCTATTGAAAGAATATCGGGAGCCAATCCCTCACCCTCGTAAACGGTGTTAATATTACCGGGGTCATCAAGCTTCATCGAGTAAAGCTGTGCGCTGCCCTCCGGGAACAAAGACCAAAATGCGTACCCGCGGTGTACCGTAAAAAAGCCAACCGTATTAATGTCAGATGTTGAGAAAAGCTTGCACACCTCTTCACGCTGAACGCCGTCCTTGCTGACTTTGTATAGAGAAATTGAGGTCTTGTTTCCGTCACTGCTCTGACCGAGCAAGTAAATTGAATCATCATAATAAGCTATGCCCTTATCGGGAAAGAATTTTGCCATGGGGAAGAAAGCGTTACATTCACTGTCGTCAACATTGTTTATATGCTCACAGTCAGGCTTGTTGCACACAATTACAGCCTTGCCCGACGCATTATCATAATAATAGAGGGTATCCATGTAAAAAAAATAATTTCCGTTTCCGTCAGTAACCGTCATCGTAGATCGCGATAAATAAAACGGCTGGTCGTCATAGCCGACTTTGAATTCAGTTGATGAAATTTCAGTATTGTTGCCTGTACTGTCATTGGCGCAGGCAGTCATAAACAATGATGCCGTTAATATTAAAATAAATGCAATAAGCAATAACTTTTTACGCAACGCAGTCTTCCCCTTTCTTTAATCAGCTGATAATATTTTATTAATTCTTACTTCCAATAATAATATGTTGAATATGGATTGGAATTAACCGAATATTTCACAAAATCATATCTATCACTTGCTACAAGTCTCCATCCGCTTCCGGGAACTACGCCTGCATATATGGAAGTACCCCTGCCTGTTGAATTAGTATCAGTAACATTCATATAGGAACCTCCTTTTTCCGCTCTGCATTGCAGAGGACTTATGGCTAATGATGTAGGCTCGGAACTGCTTAATATACAGGATACTTTTGAGCTGTTTTTTGAGGTGAAATTAATTGTTGTTGACGCTGCATTTGCACTTATTGCCGCAGCGGAAGAAAACGCACATACTACTGCTAATGCGGTTAATGTTACCTTTTTGATTTTGCTGACTTTTTGTTTCATAGATTGAAACCTCCTTTTTAATTAATTAAAATATCTATGTTAATTTGCTGCAGCAAAAATAACAGTTCAATTTCAGCGTGATATTTTTTAAAATTATAATAATATGTTAGTAATTTTTATAAATATTTACCATTTCATCCAAATTATAGCATTATTATCAAAAAATGTCAATAGGTGTTTGTTATAAATTCTCACAATTATTTATAAGTAAAGCTTAATTAAGTATAACCGTTCCGTCATCTTCAACTCGGAAGAATATATCCCAATTATGATTTCCCGTTCCTATTGAAGCCTTATCGAGCACATCTATTCCGCGTTCCTTGCTTTCAATAAACAGATTGTTGCTGTCCCCGCCCATAAAAAAGTCACATTCAGGGATGCTGATTGTATCGACAACGTCTCCGCTCGGCGAAAGCACTACAATTTTGTAATCCCTGTCAGTAACAATAGGATCCCAATTTGAGAGATATATGTATTTTTCGTCATTAACTATCGACCTTTCATTGTCTGTAAGCTCATAGATTTTTGACTCTTCTCGCGTATTAAGATCAAATGCACAAAGGTATTTATTTTCCGATATGTAAAACGCCGTGTTGCCCATTACAGTAAATGTGCTGCCGTCGCCTTTTTTCAGTTCCTCCACGCTGTCAGAACCGAGCTTTATCCTGTACAATGTGTTCTCAAATTTCTCATAGGTTTCGTCGGTTGCGTCATTGTATTCAAAATACATATAATCACCCGAACCCGCCATTGAGAGAATATAGGGAGCAAATCCCTCACCCTCGTAAACGGTGCTAATATTACCGGGGGCATCAAGCTTCATCGAGTAAAGCTGTGTGCTGCCCTCCGGAAACAACGACCAAAATGCGTACCCGCGGTGTACCGTAAAAAAGCCAACCGTATTGATATCAGATGTTGAGAAAAGCTTGCACACCTCTTCACGCTGAACACCGTCCTTGCTGACTTTGTAGATGGAAACAGAAGTCTTATTTCCGTCACCGCTCTGACCGAGCAAGTAAATTGAATCATCATAATAAGCTATGCCCTTATCGGGAAAGAATTTTGCCATAGGAAAGAAAGCGTTACATTCACTGTCGTCAACATTGTTTATGTGCTCACAGTCAGGCTTGTTACATACAATTACAGCCTTGTCCGACGCATTATCATAATAATAGAGGGTATCCCCGTAAAACATATAATTTCCGTTTCCGTCAGTAACCGTCATCGTAGATCGCGATAAATAAAACGGCTGGTCATCATAGCCGACTTTGAATTCAGTTGATGAAATTTCATTATTGTTGTCTGTACTGTCATTGCCGCAAGCAGTCATAAACAACGACGCCGTTAATATTAAAATAAGTACATTAAGCAATAACTTTTTACGCAACGCGGTCTTCCCCTTTCTTTAGTCAGCTGATAATATTATATTAACTCCTACTTCCAATAATAATATGTTGAATATGGATTTGAATTAACCGAATATTTTACATAATCATATGTAGCACTTGAAACAAGTATCCATCCGCTTCCGGGAACTACGCCTGCATATATGGAAGTACCCCTGCCGGTTGAATTTGTATCTCTATAATTTTGGTAATTATTACCGTTGCGTGCTCTGCATTGCAGAGGACTTATGGCTAATGATGTAGGCTCGGGACAGCTTAATATACAGGATACTTTTGAGCTGTTTTTTGAGGTGAAATTAATTGTTGTTGAAGCTGCATTTTCACTTATTGCCGCAGCGGAAGAAAACTCGCACACTACTGCTAATGCGGTTAATGTTGCTCTTTTAATTTTGCTGACTTTTTGTTTCATAGATTGAAATCTCGATTTGTTAATAAATTAAAATATATATGTTAATTTGCTGCAGCAAAAATAGCCCTTTATTTTTCATCATCATTCATATAATAATTATATTTTGTTATTAATATCTGGTAATTTGCTCCTCTTTATCCAAATTGTAGCATTTATAGCAATAAATGTCAACATATTTGTTGCTTTTTACTTTCATCAATTAGAAATATTCATTCTTATGCTATAAATTATAAATTTAAATTTATCAGAAATAATAAATAACTACCACTTCCTAAACTTACGCATACGGCAGCGGTTTGAAATTTGTTTATATTATTAGAAAAAATGTTATTATGTATGGTAAAATAAAATTTGAATAAATTTTTATATACTTAAATATAGCGAATATATAATTTTCTGATGTAACTAATGAATATTCAATTATTTCATATCGATTAACAAATCTTGCTTGCCCTCAAGAAGTTATAGAAATTGTTTAAAAAAACGATATTATAGAATATAGGTAAATATACATCAAACAAAAGAAAGTGTGCAGTTTATTTCTAAATTGCACACTTTCTAACTTATAACTTTATCAGCATCTACACTTTAATTCAGCCTAAATACCCGTTCTTATGATAATAATACAACTTCAAAGCAGTTACAATTATTGTTGAAAAATTGTCAAATTCAGCATTTCGACCGTAAATTCTTTTACCTTTTCGGTTGTAAATTTAATTTATTTTTAATTTTGTGGTAACATTTGCAATTATGTATCCTAAAATAATTTAATTGCATTATGTTGGTTATCTTGACAAAATCATTGTCGCCGCATAAAACAGCAAACTGATCCGACAACCATGTACGCTGATAAACACATCGGATATTACACTTTGAGCAGTATTAACACCGGCTACACTAACTGTAATTCATGTAGCAACAGCATTTGCGGGAAATAGCAGGTCGTAATAAAACTAACTATTTTTATCAATATCTCAATAATTCTATCCTTTAACATCAATCAATTATAGGCTGACCGATATAATTATTGTCTGATGTATCAGTAATATACTTTTGGATTTCTGAGGCATCCAAAACACTGATGACTGAGTCTTTATTGCAATCCGCTGCTGAAAGTGTGTTTTCAGTTAAATTAACCATGCCTACTAAATATTTTTGAATTAATGTTGCGTCCTCCACAGTTATGCTGCCGTCTGAGTTAACATCGCCCACAACACCTTTGTTCGGAGAGTCAGAAACAAATGATATATTTATATCAAATGTATTTTCACTTATTTCTGAGTGCTTGACCGAGATTATATAAAGATTGCCCTCTGTTAACTTTGATGAAAGCAATGCTTCACTTTCTTCAACAGCCAATACATTACCCTCTGAATCTGAAATCTCTGCAATTATTTCTTCTCCTGCTGTCGTATTAACTGTAACAGTTCCTGTGCTGTCGGCAATAAATGCGATATACTTGCTTTCGCCGTCACAAGGCATATTAACCGTGTCTCCGTTTACAGCAGAAAATTCATACAATTTACAGTTGTATTTACAATCAGCATCAAAGAATAATTCGTTTGATTCTCCCGATACTATATTGTTCCAATGATTCTCATCACCTGTAAAGAAAACATTTTTAAGTTCAACGCAATTACGAAAAGCCCAATCGCCGACTTTTGTAATTGTGTCCGGAACAGCGATATATTTCAGATTGGTACAACCATTGAACACAAAACCTTCAATTTTTGTTAAGCTGTCGGGAAGAACAATACTTGAAAGACTTGTACAAGACTCAAATGCAGCTAGTCCGAGTTCGTTAAGTTTACTCGGCAAAGTAATATTTTTAAGACTTGAACATTCTTTAAAAGCATACTTTCCTATTGTTTCAACAGATTCGGGGATAGTAATCTTTTCAAGACTTTCGCACTTATAGAAAGTATATTCGCCTAATGATTTAATGCCGTCAGGTAAAACAACACTTTTTAAGTTTGAGCACTGGAAAAACGCCCATTCGCCGAGATTTGAAACACTGTTTGGAACAACTATATTTTCAAGATTGGTACAGCTCTCAAAAGCATAGTTTGAAATAGTTGTAACAGTTTGAGGAATAGTAACGGATTTAAGATTTGAACAATACTTAAAAGCACCTTCCCCGATTTCAGTAACAGTATCCGAAATTTCAAAGCTTTCACCTGTTTTGTTGCAAGGATACTGTATAAGTAGTGACAGGTCTTTGTTGTATAATACACCGTCTATAGACATGTAGCTGGGATTGTCTACACCTACATTTATACTCTCAAGATTTTTACAGTTATTGAACACAGTTAAGCCTAATTTCTGTACGCTGCTCGGAATATCTACACTCTTAAGACTTGTACAGAAGTAAAAAGCGTTATCGTAGATAGCTTCAACGCTGTTTGGAATTTTAATTTTTTCTAGAGAAACACAACCGTCAAAAGCACTTTCTCCTATTGATGTAACTGTATCCGAAATAGAAATGCTCTTGAGATTTTTACAACCGTAAAATGCTTTATTGGCAATATTTGTAACACCGTTCTCAATAACTACATTTTCAATTTCCTCTCTGTAATCAGCCCACGGAACATCATCTGCCGTACTGTAAGGCGCTGACAGAGGGTCATCTTTCATATAATCATAGAAGAAACTCATGGTGCCTTCACCTGTAACTGTCAATGTTTTAGTGCCCGGATCATAAATCCAGTAAGTGCTGCATCCGGAGCCTGTTGGACCGCCGATCGGCTGTTCGGTTTCGGGGTCATCGTAAATAACTACTCTTATATCATTCAAATCGGTATATGAAGGAAGAGTTGCCGTAATAACCACTCCGTTTGATTCAAACTTCTTATCACCTGCATAGAGCACTGCCTTGTCGCAGATACCAACAGGGATTTTCAATGTAATTTCGCCGACAATGGGAGCATATTGGGCAGTGTATTTTTTTGTAGTCTCTCCGAAAATTGTGTTCATACTTCCCGTAGAAATTAAGTCCGTCGTAACATTGGAACTAAATAAAAACTTATACTTGAGCGAAGAGGTCACATCGTAGCCCTCTAAAGGTACGGGATCTGTTTCTGATGTAGAGGCATAAAACGAAGTGCTATCAGTCATTCTTCCTGTAAGTGAACATTTAGAACTACTGAGCGTCTTTTCTTTAAGATGGGTTACCTCTGAGATATTTTCTTCAAAGAAATATGATTCATAAAACAATTCCGAGTACCACTCATAGTATAACTCAGGTCTGAATTTGTATGGATTATCACTGTAAAACGGCTCAAGTGACGCTTTTGACAAATCCAAATCGGCAACAGTCATCTTGTCAAATGTGTCTGCAGTGAAATTAATATACTCATTCTTACCATCGCCGTCGGGATCAAGATACGGTCCTATATGTTCGTGTGAAAAATATTCAATTGATGAGCTTTCAGATGAATTTCCATACGCTCTCGTTCCTGTTACCGTTGTGGGATCAAGGGTTGAAATTGCTGAAACGCCGGGGAAAATGGTACAGAATGAATCAATCATTGACCTGCCGCTGCTGTCGCACAAAAGCTTATACAAATCGCCATTCATGGACTGACTCCATTCTTTTGTAACATCATCAATCGTATATCCTGCTTCAGCAAGCTGCTGCTCCAATTCATCAGATATTTTTATACCGTCATAGCCTACCAAATTTGCAGTAATCATAAATGACTTATCTCTGAGCATATAACTTTCAAATTGATTTTGGAATGTTACAGGCCAACCATCCATTGCGTATGCCGCGGTGCAATTAATAATTATTCGGCAGCCCTTTGCAGATTTTGTTCTCTGGATTTCCTGGAACTCATAAATATCAGAACAGATTTCTACACCGATTAAACCGAATTCTGTTTCAAATATACCATCCTCATTAGATGAACCGTAAGAAGCAAATCTGGGTTCCTGTCCTGCAAGGCTTACTTTTCTGTAAGAATCCCTTAGATTGGGTCCTAAAATAGCTGCCGACTCCCAGTACACATCAGGATCAGCTTCATCACGCTCGGGTAAACCGACTATAACATACATACCGTATGATTCTGCTAACTGCTGTAATTCTACAATTACATCACTTGGATTGTCACCTCTTACCGTCTGTGCAAGAGCTCGCTGCATATACTCATCGCCGAATTTGTCTTTTTCATAATCTGTATATCTTGACGGTGGTACAACACAATATCCTGATAACGCCATTTCAGGGAACACCAGTAACTCTACTCCCTGTTCAGCAGCGTCTGCCATTATGGATTTAATCTTTGACACATTTGCATCCAAGTCGCCCCACACAGAATGATAGTTTACACAAGCAGCTTTAACATCATCCTTATATTGGCTTCCTTCCCCGTAAACAGGCATATCGTAATCTATTAATTTGCCGTACCAATCAGCACTGAGGTTTAAACGCTTAATCGTACTTGCTAATTTTCTTCTGCCGCCGTCATTGATCAATTTATTCTCAGAAAATTTAACGCCCGGTCTGTATGTGCGTCCCGGAGCAGTTGAAATCGTTTGACCGTTTTCATCCGTGTCGCTGTTGTTACCTCCGACTATCCAGCCTGATTTGTGGGAGGTGCAGATATGGCTTTCACCGAAGTATTTTATATTTCCGTCTGTCGTGTAAAGGTTTGAAACGGCTACGGGAATATTGTAGAGCTGAAGAAAAGTGTATGTAGCAGTATATAAATCATATTCTGCCTGAGTAAATGCGTTTTCTTTTGTAGTATCATATCCGTAAGATTGAGCTACAAGAATCATAACACATTCTTTACCGATATAGTACTTTCCTAGCTCTGCAGCTTCTGCAAACTCATTACCCATTGCAATACCAAATTTACCGAACTCAGTATTTAATATATAAGGCTTTGTACCGGCACTGAAGCCTGCTTCATACTGCTCGTCGGAAATATGGATTTTCTTATATACATCTACACCGCCGTTTGGATCACAAATTATCATGGCAGAATAGATTTTATCATTTTCCTTTATTACACTTCCGAATACGGCGTAAATATCTGCTTCGTCAGTCATGACGGCTATTTGTGCAACGGAATCATTAGTTGCAACATCAATAGCATCCTCTTTTTTTGAAGTAAGAGCATACTCAGGGAAAAGCACAATGTTTATACCTGCATTTTCATCAATGGCGTTTGACAAGTGATTTTTAATCTTGCTGAGATTCTGTTGCTCTCTGTCTTTGGCAAGATCAGCATCAAGCAACATTATACTCGAATATTCCTTCGGCTGCACTCACAGAAACAGAAGGCAGTGCAGAAAAAGCAATAATAAGAGACAGTATTGCCGAAACAATCTTTTTCATATGTAATACTCCTCTATACACATTACAGTAAGACCGCATACCAAGATGTTTTACTATGCGGTCTTATCTGATTTTATGATTTAAATTAAAATTATTTTAAATGTATTCTCCGCAATGTGAATTATCAATATTTAATCCTATTATATAACACTGTATTGCAGTTGCATCCTTTATGCTTATATTGCCATCCATTTCAGTATCCGCCGCTTTTTTTGCCTCAGCTGAAAATTCAAACAATCCAACAATTTGTTTTTGAATAAGGGTTGCATCAGTAACAGAAAGCTCCCCGTTTAAATCAACATCTCCTATAAGTATTTTTGACTCGGGAGCAGTCGTCGGTTCTGTTGGCTCTGTTGTAGGCTCTGTCGGCTCTGTTGGCTCTGTTGAACCCTCTTCATAAGGTGACCATGTACCGTTTTCATAAATCTGATTTGCACCGGGAATTGAAAGATCTCTTGTTTGACCGCTTCCGGCATCGCTGAAAATGACCATATCGTTTCCTGCCGGAACATAAACCATATATACCCCGTCACCGCAATCGATCATTGGCACGCCCGGCCATTCAACTGAACCGCTTCCGCTCTTTGGCCAATAGTACGCATAAGGATTGCTAAAGTTATCGGTGTTTTTAAAGTAAACAGCAATAGTTTGACTTGGATCTACAGGTTCAGTCGGCTTTTCTTCGGGCTTACCTTCAACAAAGTTAATATTATTTGACTTTGCATACTCTTCTGCAGCTGATCCTGCTTCACCGTAAATTGTAACTCCGTATCTGCCTTCAAATCCGTAGTTACTGAAATAACCGACAGCCTGATACCCGATTTCTGTTACAGACGCGGGAATTGTAATTGTTTTAAGGTTTGTATGATCGTAAAACGCACCAAATCTAATTTCTTTAACACCCGACGGGATTTCAATGCTTTTAATTGCACTACCATTAAAAGATAATGTCGGAATTGCCTCTAAATTTTCGGAAAATTCAACTTTACTGAGCATAGTTGTAAAAGAAAAAACTTCGTTGCCCATAGCAGTTACAGTGTCAGGCATAATTACCGAAGTAAGTCTTCCGCGTGTATCGAATAAACCTGCGCAAATATAAGTTGTACCTTCTTTGATATTAGCTTCTGCAATATCAACCTTTGAATTAAGAGCAAAATTTTTGTAGTACAATATGCTGTCCGTCCAGTTGTTTTCATCGTTGAAATAACCTGTACCGGAGAAAGAGTCTTGACCTATAACAGTTACGCTTTCAGGAAGATTGATTTCTGTCATGGCACAGCCCATAAAAGCAGCGTCACCAACTGTTGTTAATGACTCAGGAAATTCTACCTGACTCAATTTACTGCATCCGCTAAAAGTATTCGCCTCTACAGTAGTAATACCTTCGGGGATTTTAACTCTTTGAATATTGCTGCAGCCTTCAAACGCAGCATAGCCGATTTCTTTTACCGTATCGGGAATATCAATTTCTTTTAACTCACCGCAGTGTGTAAAGGCTTCGCCGCGGATGTACTCCAAACCGTCGGGAAGAGTTATTTTGGTAAGATTGTTCTGATACCAAAAAGCACTCGCATTAATAGAAATTGTGCCGGGCTTGATTTCTATCTCTGTGTTTTCAGGCATATCACCCCTGTATTCAAAAGCAAGATTTCCCAAATAAACAAGTCCGTCGGGCAAGTTGCTGTAGTATGGTGTTTCAGAAAAAGCAAATGTTGAAACACTTATAAGGCCGTTCGGTACATTTACAGTTTCAAGTTTCGGGCAAAAACTGAAGGCGTTTATATCAATCGTTTTAATGCCTTCGGAGATAGTAACGCTAACAAGATTTTTGTTGTTGCTGAAAGCGTTTGACGCTATTCCGGTGATTTTAACTCCGTCAATCTCGCTCGGAATTACAAGATCGGTGGAATCGCCGGTATAACCGGTGATAAGATTTTCACCGTTATCTTCCTGGGTTACCATAAATTCTCCTTCAGTAATAGCGTTCGCCGTCGTAAACGGACACGCACACAAAAGGATTAAAAGTGCCATAAAAATACTTATGGACTTTTTCGTTAATTTCATATCTTTTCCTCCTAAAATTATTTTTATATCAATCCCTTATCAGGAATTAATTATCAATTATAAAGTAGATGTATCATCTCCTACTCATCATCAGATGTTTTATTTTGCTTATAGAAGTTCACTATCATTATATTAAACAAAAGGTTAAGAATGGGTTAAGTTTTAAAGGTTTTAAAAAATAATATATTAATATAAGGCATAAACAGATATACTGATTTTCTCCACCAGTTAGCTGCCGCTGCATTAAATTCTAACTATAATAAAGTGACTGATTTTGCAGTATTCCGTTACAATCTATTATTATTGCAATTCTCTTTGTTCAAGCTTGATACATTTTGACGGACAAATACACTTACATGTTCCGCAACCTATGCAATATTTTTCGTTTATAATTGTTATTATACCGTGCCATATCAGTATTGCCCCGTTTGGACAAACTTTTGAACACTCTCCGCACAACATGCACTGTAATAAATCCACCGTAGCATATAAATCAGAAGTCATTTCTGCCCTCCTTTTTTGACTTTAATTTTGTTAAGATAACTGCCTTACTCTTTATGATTACATAAAACTATCCGTTGTGAAAACGCTTTCTTGGATTGCAGAAAGCGTTTTCACTTACTAAGAATAAGATTAACAAATTTTATTGCAAATATTTACTCCATTTGCCATTTTCATATATTTTGTTCATACCTGCAATAATCAAATCCGAAGTTTGACTTCCGTTACCATTTGTAAAAATTATTTTGGTGGCACCTGAAGGCACATCAATTCTATAAACATTATTGCCCACATTAACCATAGTTTCGCCAGGCCATGATATCATATTTTTATTACTGTCGCTCCAATAATAGGCTCTAACATTGTTCCAATTATTTGTGTTTCTAAAATAAACTGAACATGTCATTTGCGTACCGGGTTGAGTTTCAGGCTGTCCGCTGCCATAATTCGACCAAATCCCGTTGTTATAAATTTTGTTCATTCCGGGAATGTTAAGGTCATTTGTCTTTGAGTCTCCTCCATTGTTAAAGATAATTTTTGCAGCGTCTGAAGGAATTTTAATACTGTATGTATTATCACCCACATTTGACATCTGAACACCGGGCCACGTAGTCATTTTTGTATTGCTGTCACTCCAATAGTAAGCGTATACATTACTCCAATTGTTTGTATTCTTGTAGTATACATTATCTCTTCCCTGTGGGTTTTGCGGTGTTGTTGTCTCCGTTGGTTCTGTTGCCGACTGATTGTTGTCATAATCAGACCAACTGCCGTTATCATAAATTTTATTAGCACCGGCAAGGGCAATATTATTTGTCTGTTGACCGCTGCCGTCATTGAAGATAATCTTTGTAGCACCCGATACATTAATGCTGTATGTATTGTCTCCCACACTTGTCATAGGAACACCGGGCCACGTAGTCATTTTTGTGTTACTGTCACTCCAATAGTAAGCGTAAACATTGCTCCAGTTATTTGTGTTCTTGAAATAAACTGCACCGGTAGTCTCTGTTCCCTGCTCTTCTGTTGGGTAAGTTGTTGATGGATTGTTTCCGTAACTTGACCAAGCACCGTTGTTATAAATTTTGTTCATTCCGGGAATGTTAAGGTCATTTGTCTTTGAGTCTCCTCCATTGTTAAAGATAATTTTTGTAGCGTCTGAAGGAATTTTAATACTGTATGTATTATCACCCATATTTGACATCTGAACACCGGGCCACGTAGTCATTTTTGTGTTACTGTCACTCCAATAGTAAGC
>CALYBM010000003.1 GCA_944412525.1 uncultured Ruminococcus sp.
TATGAAATCAACTGTCCTCAGATATGCAGTATTCCATTTATATGGTAAAGCAGGCGCATTTTAAATCACACTTTGGAAATGCTGTTACAGCGCATAAACAAAGGATTTTTACGCCTTGCGGAATATAGTTTCCAGTTACTTGTGCCCCCCTTGTTAGATAACGGGGGCTTTATGGCTCGCTAACGCTCGCCTCACCGTCAGAGTGAACCAGCCGTTTGCCAGCAAAGCTGGCATGGCTTGATGTCTTACGACCGCCACCACGTCTGGATCACTCCGGCGGTGTAGCCTTTTATAAAACTATTTTATCTTGATTTCAAACTTCAAGATTGCCTTTAGCATGGCGGTGTGAATATCTCCTTTCCATTCTTCGTCTACCCTCATGCTGACCTTTCCACTATCGTGATAAAACGGACGCAGACAGAGCTTTGATATATAACCGTCATAAAAATCTAGAATTTCTTGAATTGCCGTTTTATCACCATTGGACGCTCTGCAAATCAGTTCAAAAGACGGATAACCATAATCTTTTGCCGTTGCTCAGCTCCTTTCTTTCATAAGTTTTTCCAGTTTTCTCAAACCACAATTTCGTGTATATCCTACCGCAGAACGGGATATATGATACAACTCGGATATTTCTCTATCGCTCATATCTCTGAAATAGTAGAGAAGAATAAACGCTCTCTGCCTTTCTGATAATCCACTTAAGGCTGTACTGATTTTTTCATCAGTAACACGGAAAATAAAATGCTGTACACGAAATACCGTCATATTGCAAGAATAGGTATCAAGTGTACCTTGCTCATACAATGGTGATGTGCTTATTTCAGAAAACAAAATTTCATGTTTTGAATATCTGGCTAGCTGTTTCCGTTTCTGTTTCAATGTACCTTTTATTGTTCTCATCATCAAAGCATTGAATTGTAATCTAACCACCTTTTTGAAAGAGGATGACGTCATAGTATTACCAACTCTCTGAAAATAATTTACTATTTTTATCGAATGGATTTGTTAAAGAAATTCATCAAATAAGCTCAACTGAATATTTTTATTTTTTTCTTCAAATTTACTTAAATATTCAAAGATAATTTTGTTATCATGTACTATCCCGTTATCTTCACATAATTGATGAAAAAGTTTCATCAATGGTTCATTATTTGGACTGTTTATCTGATACTGCATACCATAAGTTTGTACATATTTATCTTTCAAATACGGAAATAATCTGTCTAACTGACTATAAAAATATTCTCTATTTCCCTCACGAAGCGTTAGTCCCATTCCAAAGCAGATAACACCATAAACTTTTGCTTCAATACAATAATTTAAAATCCCTTTAATATTTTCTTCCGTATCATTGATAAAAGGAAGAATAGGGCAAAGCCAGACAACTGTGGGAATACCAGCATCATGTAGTTTTTTTAGAGCTTCAACTCTTTCTTTTGTTGTGCTGACATTTGGTTCAATTTTTTTGCATAAATCCTCATCATAAGTCGTTAATGTCATTTGTACTATACATTTTGTTTTGCCATTGATAGCCTTTAATAAATCTAAATCCTTTAATACACGATTAGATTTTGTTATCAGAGTAAAACCAAAACCGTACTTATATGCTAACGCTAATGCTTTTCTGACACTACTAAATTCATCTTCAAGAAGGATATAAGGGTCTGTCATAGAACCCGTACTCAGCATACATTTTAATCGTTTCCTTTTTAAAGCATTTTCTAAAAGGACAATAGCATTTTCTTTGACTTCAACATCTTCAAAAGCATGTTCCATGTGGTAACATTTGCTTCTTGAGTCACAATATATACAGCCGTGAGTACAACCTCGATATAGGTTCATTCCATTTGATGAAGATAAAATCCCTTTCACCTTTTTTAAGTGCATAAACTATACCTTTATAATTGAAATTTCTTTTTCAAAAAAGTTTCATTCAAAAGATGATTAGTCACAAAATCACCGTTATAAAATACCGCCCAATTATTGAAAATGCAAGGAACATTTTTAGCTTTTTCTAAAGTATCTACAGCAATTAGATTTAATGGTATATTATTTTTATTACAGTATTCCTGTACTTGTTCAATGCACTTAGGAATATATGGACACTGTAATCCATAATAGATTGTCAGCTCCTTTTGGTCTATTGTCATTTTTTTTGCGTTTTCAGAAAAACAAGGCTTATTCCCATCAAAAGACAATGATAATAACTCATAATCATTCCCAGCCGTATCTGCCACTTCAAAACCATATTTCAGAAAAAACTTCTTATCAGATAAAAAAGGCTTTTTCTTTTTTGAGCTGAGAACGCATACACCTGATTTCCCAGTTTCCTTTGCGTCATGAATACAATATTCAAGTAAAGATTTTGCATATCCTTTTCCCTTAAAAGAGCCAGATACCCAAAGGCAGTAAATATACAGATAGTTTTCTCCAGAAACAGGAACCCATGCTGTTTCTATCGGAGCATATTCAATAAATACTTTTCCTTTTTTATCAAGTTTACGGAAAACATGACCTTCTTCAATTCGTTCCTTAAGCCATTGTTTTTTTACTGATACTCCAACTTGATGTTTTTTATCCGAAATTGCACAACATATATGTTCTGTGTCCAGATTATCCAGCGTTAAGTTCATAAATGTTTCATTCATAAATAGTTCACCCCTTAATACTTTTTCATCTGTATTATATCACAATAACCTTGACAACATATGTCATGGTTTATTTTGTTCGCATATTTTTTTTGCTTCATTGTAGACAATTTTTTTTAAATACTTTGGTTCTATGATACAAACCTTTGAACCAAAAGAAAGCAGATAACCAATCAGCCATTCATCTATAGGCATTGTAGCGGAAATTATAAAATCACCATTATCGTCTTGATTGATTTCATCAACTTCAAATTCATCATAAATCCGATAAGCCATTTCTTGAGGAAAACGCAGTATAACATTTTCACAATTTGCTTTCATTTCCTTTTTTTCTTCCTGTGGAAAATCCATAGGATTAAAAATTTTTTCCATATTCCTTGCTTGTATAATACGTGTCAATTTAAAGATACGGAAATCGGACTTATTCATACAAAAGGCTTTTATATACCAGCTTTTCGCTTTATACACCATTTTGAGTGGACAGATAACTCTTTCAATCACTTCTCCACGAGTATTCACATAAACAATACAAAGCATTTTGCGTGATATGATTGCTTCCTTTACCTTTTGAAACATAGCATTATCTTGCGATTTATTCCCCCAGCGTGAAAAATCAACCTCAAGCCAGTTTTCACTTTTTGTATTAAAAATCGCTGATAGTTTTGACAATGTATCACTGTTATGATTATCCACAATAGATACACTTTTTAATGCCGTTATTATATCTTCTTTTTCTTTATCAGATAAAAGCAACCTATCTAAAACAAAACTATCTGCTATCTGTATGCCACCGTTTCTTCCCGTTGTCACATATATAGGCACACCCGCACTACTAATAATATCAATATCCCTATAAATTGTTCTTACTGATACTTCTAATTTTTCTGCCAACTCTGGAGCGGTAGATTTTCCGTTTTCCATTAAATGATAAATAATTCTAAATAATCTACTCTCTTTCATATAGGCACTCACTCCCTTGTTTCTCATGTTATCATATAAACATGACATTTATATGTCAAGATTTACGGTAATTTTAGAGGCTTATTGTATTTCTAAATCCAATAAGCCTCTATTCATAGGTTTGTTTTTTCCTAATTTGAATATCAATAGTTTAGCAAGCAGGTATTTCATGGATTGTTTCTAATATCCTTTTGTTTGGGAAACTCCCGTTTCCCACTTGGATACGGTCTTATCACTTACGCACAGCTTTTCTGCCAGCTGAGATTGGGTCAGTTTCTGCTTCTCTCTTAAAAGTTTTATCGCATTGTCTGTAATGTAATTATTCATTTCTTCTCTCCTTCCAGAAAGAAAATAACACTTATGTAACATCTCGGCAACCTACGAAGCGTAGAGGCTGGCGGTCCGCTATGGCACATAACGCTACATGCCGCAGAAAAGCGTTTTACCCATATATCATCTTCAGAAGCTTTACGAGGATCCCCGTTGGCAGAACGCGATAAAGGAAACCCAGGAACTCATTAGAAAATCCTACTATCTTATGAGGCGGCAGGTGCTTTCTTTTTAAAATGCTGCTCACTGTGCGAGCCACCTGCTCGGGAGACATCCCGTTTTGTTCTGATTTTTCCATCTTGGATACAGACGCCTCAATTCTGCCCTCGTATATATCATCGCCTATCGCCGTTTTACGTCGGTTCTCTGTAAAATCAGTTTTTACATCGTTTAACATAACCGCGGAAGTTTCTATGCCAAAAGGTTTAAGCTCTATTCCGAGGG
>CALYBM010000004.1 GCA_944412525.1 uncultured Ruminococcus sp.
AAAATATTATATCATATTTCAGCGTCCTATAAAACTCCATTTGCGTCCATAAACGCAAAAAAGCCCCGATGAGTGCAGAGAAATCTGCAACTCATCGGGGCTGTCTTTATGCTGAATCCGCACATTCGATTAGCGGATTGTCTTTCTTTAAAATGAAGGGGACAATTTCCATATCATACTTTTCGGGTAAAATAGATTACTCGGAGGTACATCGAAATGAAAGGACGAATTTTAACAAGCAAAGCAGTACAAAGCTTCAAAAAATATTTGCGGGAGGAGGAAAAGAGCGCAAATACAATCGAGAAGTATTTGCGGGATGTGCGAGCGTTCACTGAATATTTAGGCGGTGCAGAGGTCACTAAAGAGGCAGTCATTGCTTACAAGAGCAAACTGCTTGCCGAAAATTATGCCGTGAGAAGCATTAACTCTATGCTGGCTTCTCTCAACAGCCTGTTTGCATTTTTAGGCTGGACGGATTGCAGGGTGAAATCCATTAAACTCCAGCGGCAGATCTACTGTCCCGAAGAAAAAGAGCTGACAAAAGCGGAGTATATGCGGCTTGTAAATACCGCAAAACAGAAAGGAAACGAGCGGCTGAACCTTATTTTGCAGACAATCTGCGGAACGGGTATCCGTGTAAGCGAACTGCAATACATAACGGTGGAAGCTGTCAAAAACGGAGAAGCAATCGTATCTCTTAAAGGGAAAACCCGGTCGGTATTTATCGTGAAAGAGTTGCAAAAGAAACTGCTCCGCTATACAGCGGAGCAAGGGATACAATCGGGATTTATTTTCGTTACCAAAACCGGAAAGCCCATGAGCCGCACCAATATCTGGCGGGAAATGAAAGGGCTTTGCAAGCAGGCAGACGTAAATCCGCAGAAAGTGTTCCCACATAACCTTCGTCATCTGTTCGCAAGGGTGTTTTACGGAATCGAAAAGGATATTGCCAAACTTGCCGATATTCTCGGCCACAGCAGTATCAACACTACAAGAATTTACATCATTTCAACCGGCAATGAACACCGCAGACGGATGGAACATATGCGGCTGATCCTATGAAAAAAGCCGCCCGAACCGGCGGCTGAATACATAAACGGTATTATGTTGCAAATGGGTATACCAAACTCATTTTATTGATGTCATTATATCATGATTGCGAAAAAATTACAAGCAGTTTAGCGAAGAAAAGTATGATTTCTATGGGATATTGTCAAAAACAAGCAGCACCAACAAGCCTTTTCAATAGAAAATTTGAAAAGGCTTGGCTTTCTGTACCCATTTTGAAATTCAGTCTGGCGGCTTATGTAAATTCGGCAATCCCAAACATCAGATTTCAACTTGTGTTTATTACATAATACCGTTTATGTTGCTAAAACAGAAAGAGGAAGGTTTTTTATGTTAAATGTTAATACACGATTTGCTATTATAAAAGGTTTTTCAGATTGCGGAAAAAGTACGAGTATAATACTATTTATCAGGGAATTAGTAGAAACAGATGAATTTCGTTTTATTTGTAATAGAGATTCTCAGCGTTTCCATACAATTTTAAACTCACTCGATCTCAATAAAAAGACGAAAGATTTACAGTGCTCTGTATTGTATAAGAATAAATTGATTTACATTACCACTTTTGGAGACGATGCAACAGAATTGAATAAGAGATTTTGCGAGCATAACGGATATGCAGATATTATTGTTTGCGCCGGCAGACCTAATGACAATAGACATAAAAAATTTCAAGAGTTATACAAAAATTGGAGTATTCAAGACATGGATTGCATTGTGAAAGAAAAATGTACTGAGCCAGCAGAAATTAATAGGGAAAATTTAGTCACTGCGCAATTGTTAAAAAAGAAAATTGATGCTTTGATAAAGGAGATGTAAAATATGTCATCACTCACTTCCCCATTAAAATTAATTGAAATTATTAAAGATAAAGCGGGGATTCAAGACTATCTTATCCCTCGCACGAGAGAATGGTTTTTTTCAGAAACCGGTCATCAGGCTTATAACAGAGTACATACCGTTCCTGATAAAACTGTATATTTTTATAATTATCTGTGTTGCATATCTCCTCATAAGAAAAATCTTGATTTTTTAGAGAGAATAGCTTTTATTATGGCAAATTCAATGGATCAATCTAATTTGCCGTTTGCAGGATATCCAAACATTTTGGATAAAGATAAAAACCCATTTATAGGGCTGGTTGAAGACGGTTTTGTGTCTCCTGAAAATAACAAGAATTTTGAGACGGCAGTTTTGCTTGCTGCTCTTGACGGTGAAAATGATATAGAAGGTTATTTTTCCCCACTGCAAAAGGCATATCTAAAATTAACCTATTCAATGGACGGTACATATTCAGATATGCAAAAAATTGAACGAAATATTATATGGTCAGGAAAATGTGACGAAAAAGACAAATTACAAAATCTTCCGTTCAGGTATGAAATCACACATGAAATAATATTGGCAGCAATGGATGGAGAGGAGGAGGTAGACGATGAATAAAGAAATGGATTCAAATGTAAAAGAGCTGCGCAGGATCGGAGAACTATATGCGGATAAAGAGACGTTGAGAAATGAACTGGATGATCTGGCGTTTGAAGAAAAAGAAGAGCTTGAAGCACAAAAAGATAATTTTGTTGCAA
>CALYBM010000005.1 GCA_944412525.1 uncultured Ruminococcus sp.
GTTGTAGTTCCCTAATTGTTCTTGGTATGATATAATAGTCTGCTTCACTTATCCCACACCTGAAAGTTGTAGTTCCCTAATTGTTCTTGGTATGATATAATATCATCGGTCATCTTGAAGACAACAACTACGTTGTAGTTCCCTAATTGTTCTTGGTATGATATAATAAATTGTCACATTGACAGTTCTACTTTTGAGTTGTAGTTCCCTAATTGTTCTTGGTATGATATAATTATTTATATTCGCCAAGTTGAGAATTACTAGTTGTAGTTCCCTAATTGTTCTTGGTATGATATAATTTGCGTCAATGTGGCTGTCCGTAGTAGCAGGTTGTAGTTCCCTAATTGTTCTTGGTATGATATAATCAGTACCACTATAGTATCACTATCCATTAGGTTGTAGTTCCCTAATTGTTCTTGGTATGATATAATTTTACTAGACAAATGGTAGTGCTTATTACAGTTGTAGTTCCATAATTGTTCTTGGTATGATATAATTTTATACGATAAAGCAGTTTATTATGATGAGTTGTAGTTCCCTAATTGTTCTTGGTATGATATAATAGGGAACGAAAATCCCGCATAAACAATGAGTTTGTGCGGGATTTTTCATTTGAATTTTTCAGTTATGTGTTCAGAAAATACAGTGATTTTATGTTTTTTCAAAAAATTGAGAGCTGTTCAAACACGCTGTGCTCCTCTTCGTTGACAAGACTGCCGATTATAAGCTCCATTTTTTCATACTGCTTTTCGGTAATCACCAGCAGCCGAACAGAGCCGTTATCGGGCTTGTTGCTGCGTATTCTTATTTTGTGCTTTTCAACATCGTCGTACCCGTTGCATATTCGGCAGTAAACGGAGAACTGCACCATAAAATAGCCGTCTTTCAGCAGAAAATTGCGAAACTTGGTTGCGGTTCTTCGCTGAGCCTTGGTTTTTACGGGTAAATCGAAAAATACTATCATCCTCATAAATTTATTCATAGGTATGCTGTTCCAAATCCATTATCTGCGGCAGCAGCAGAGTGCTGTTATTGCCCGTGAGATATCCGCTCAAACTTTGCACCGTAAGCTCCGCCGCCCGCGAACAGGCAAACAGCCTGTTGTCTATTGCAACATTTGCTGACAGCAAATTCACAAGCTGAGCTTTGATTGCGGTAGTTAGTTCATCTGCATTATGCGAATGTCTTTTTACAAACAAATCCACCACGGGGCGGTAACACTCGATAATGTCATCGGCAAGGTTAAAATTATTTAATGTGCTTTTGTGAAACAATCCGATACTCGGTTCAAAGCCATAGACTGTCAGATACTTTGATATTGTGCTTCGCAAAACGGCGTAACCGTAATTGAGCATTGAATTTTCGACATTTTCCACGCTTCTTGAAAAGCTTTTGCCGAACAGCAGTTTAAAATACTGGGACGCCGCAACAGCCTCCATATTGGTGCTGTCGCCCGACTTTACCTTGTGCTTTATACAGTCTACCGATTCCCACTCAGCTATACCGCAAAGTCTGAGGGCTGAAGCCTGGTTTTCTATTTTCTGCACTATTATCTGTTTCCAAAGCCGCTTTTTGCTCGGCAGACTCATATCAATCTGTCCCCTCAGTACAGAGAGATGCCTTGAATGACGGCTTACCGGCAAAAACACTCCGCACGGCAAATGCTTTTTGTCGGACACATAAAAGGTTATTGCGTATTCCGAAAATTTTGCAAGCAAATACCCGTTTACATTCACCTGCGGATTGTCCGCGGCGATACAGTCGATATCCTCAAGCGGTATTTTTGTAATTTCGCCGTTGTCGATTACGAGCTGCTCGTTTTTTACAGAGAGCTTTGCTGCGTTTGCAAGAAAAATATTTCTGTATCCCATTACTTAAAACCCATTCTCTTTTCTTTTGTCACCTTGGTTATGTTGCCCAACACATCCACCTGATATTTTTCAATGGATAACAAGGTTTTCACTCCTAAGCTTGGTATCGTATAGGTATCATCATGATTTATTACAGTTATCGACCCCGTTGAAATGCCGGTACTCTTGTAATAATAGAAAAATTCCTTTGATGATATGTTTTTGGCAAGGGTGCTGTCCTTGTTTACAAGCGAAAGCTTCATATCCTTTTTTGATTTAACCTTGATTAAATCGTTGGGGTAAAGTGAGAACACAAAGTCCTTATCGTTCATAACTTTCCATTCGTCATAGCTTTTATATGCCACAATAGCTTTGTTCGGAAGATTTGGTTTAACCGTATCGGATACATATATCGGCACAAGATAATAACCCTCGTTTTCAACAAAGAAAACATCAACCCGCACCATAGAACCGTTGTCGGCAACCGCAGTATCCTCCAGAACGGGTACTGTAAGCGTTGCTTTTTCAATTATCTTGACCTTTTTTACAAGCGGACCTGTTTTGCCCTTGCCCTTAGGCGCATACAAATCCTCTTCAAAAGCCTTTTGAGCGTTGCCTCCGAATGCGACAAGCCTGTTTTTCAATGCGTTGTACAAAAGTATATCTGCTTCGGGATTATAGTAATCCTTTATTTCGCCGTCCTTATCAAGCTTTAATGAGGTAATCGGCACTCTTGAAACGGTGTATTTTACTCCGTTTTGCTCATACGGCTTTCTGATCGTTTCTTTGTGGGCGGAGCCGCTGACCTTTCTTCTCGGCATTCTTGAAACAAATATCGGCTTTACCTCTTCGTCCGACGCGTAGTTTGGCAGGGGATTTTGACTAAGCACAAATGACGGATTATCGGAACAACGCATTTCAAGCTCTTGCCTAAACCACTTGTACGGGAGCGGGAATTTGTCAAAATCAAGCACCTCGCCTGTTTCCTTATCAACCTTTATGTAGGGTTGTTTTGAATACTTGAGTTCGGTATATTTTGCGTATTCGGATATACGCTTTATCATTTTTGTTGTAGTGCAGGCAACCACAAGGGCGTCAACGGCATGGTGGCAGTCGCCGTTTTCTCTTACCTTATTAATGCCCCAGCGTTTTCTGAGGTACGCCGTTGAGGAACCGTTTACAGCTCTGACAACATTTTTCATACCGCTGCTGTTCTGGGCAAATTTTAGATAACGCTTTATATAATTAAGCATAAATCTTGAAATATACTGCGTATCGCTGAGATTTCGCTCCTTAAACTTTGCAAGCTCCTCCTCCGTTATGCTCTCTTTGAGGAGATTTTTCTTTTTATTTGACCTTAGCTTTGAGTTTTGAATATGTATTATAAAATCCTCGGCACGCTTGCCGCTTAAATATTCAAGCGGAAGTCTGTTGCCCTTTTGTCTGTTCTCGCTTGACAAAACAAGCACCTTGTTGTTGTAGCGGTCATCAAAGCTTATGCTGTAAGGCACAATGTGGTCAACATCAACATAGCCCGGCTCAAAAAGTCTTTCTATGCTTATTCTCTGCTGAGAATACGGGCAAACACCGTCCTGCTCTTTCCACAGCTTGAGCTTTATAAGATCCATTCCCGTGGGATTTATTACGCCGTAGTTGTTTCTCAGCTCGTCCATAAGCTTTTCATTTAAAGCGGCGTTTTCCTTTTGCGATTTTTCGATTTTATTTCGTTCATCCCTGTTTTTGGCAAGCTCTCTTGCAAGCTCAATGTTGAGATATACAGGGCTTTCGCCCATTTCACGGATAATCGCATTAATCACCTTTATCATCTGCGAAACGGCTCGCCTTACCACGGGGTTTATTATGTCGCCGAGTTCGGGGGCGTCTTTTGGATTTTGCGGCAAAAATTCGGACACCGATTTTTCGTCCGCTTTAAAATTATAACCCGCACTTTCGCACGCCTCGTTGTAGAGCATTCCCTTTTCAAGATAAGGTGTGATTTTATCCGTTGCCACACCGAAATTGATACAATGTAACGATGCACCGGATACCCTTTTAACGATGAACACGCCACCCCTTTAACGATAGTGAACAGGTGCAAATTTATAATTTCCTCCGTATTTGTCATGTGTGGCACAGCAGTCCGCCGCAGTCAAGGAACCGGCTTCGCCTCGCTGCGCGTCCTTGACAGCGGTGTTCTGCCGTGCAGACAGGTAACCAAGACTGGTTATGATTCTGTTTACATGGCACGCTCCTTCCCACTGGCGGGGAGGGCGGACGGAGGAAACGAAAAGAACCGCATGACGGTAAAAAATCTTCCTATACCGACACCACAGAAACCCACGCGGGTTTCTGCGTTCATGCGGCATTAGGAAGAATTCGCTTCGTCAGCGGCTCCACAGCACAGCTACTTTATTTGGTTGTTTTCAGTATATCTGGAACAGATGTTCGAGTCAAGATTCAGAGTGAAAAAAGTGTTCGTGTTCGCGCAAAATTTTCGGCGAAACAGGCGCAGGACTGGGATTTGAGAGAACAGTTATACCGAATTCGGGATAATATCGGCAAGCACATTCGGTGTGGCCACACACCGGAAAAATGGCGCTCCGGTAGACAGTACGGAACGCCATTTTTCTATTTTGGGAGTCTCCCAAACCCACCAAACGGAGAGGAAGAAACCCCATATGAAAATCATCAATATCCGTATTGATATTCATACATTCTATAAAGTCTCTTTGCAAATTTCCCGGCAAACAGGGTTTTGAAAAAGAAGACTTCAAAACCCTTTAGCTCTGCTACAAGCTCCGATGGTGTCATGGAATGCTCCCGAACATAGCGGATCCCGCTTGTGCCAAGCGGTACCGCAGGATCGTCTATCCCATAGGTCTTTGTTACCCCAACTTCGTGAATGGGGTTTTTGAATCTGGTCAGATTTGCGCCAAGCCCCGTATACACATCCATCAGAAG
>CALYBM010000006.1 GCA_944412525.1 uncultured Ruminococcus sp.
CACGCTTTAGTTAAAAGCCTTAAAGTGCTCGATAACCTCTTGGCGATGCTTATAGCTGTCAGACTCTTTATCGGGATTTTCATCATCGATGCTTTCGTCTGTATAAATCAGCATATACTTAACGCTGTCGGAAAGATACGCTCTTACCATAGGCAAATCGAGAATTGTAAACTCCCCTGTCTGTTTTATGGAATCAATAATTGTATTTGCAGTGTCATTAAGATTATTTAAGTCATACTCATAAAGCTCAATGGTAACGGACTGACTTCCGTACTTTGCATTAAACTTCTTACCCTCTTTAGCGCCTATAAGAGAAGCGTCCATTTTTACAACAAGGCTTTCGTCAATTTTTCCGTCCTTAAGTGTAACATAACCGAGCTGACCGAAATACTCGCACAAACCGTTCAGATTATCGTCAAAATCCTGCGCCTTCGGCTCATCGGGCGTAGCTTCCTGCTTCGCATCAGTTGACTGTGTTGCCGCTGTGTTGTTCTTTGAAAGTGCGTCCTTGTAACCGCATCCTGCTGACACCGCCGCTATCATTATTACACATAAAATTGCAGATATAAATCTCTTCATAAAAATAATCCTTTCAGGGGTAATTTCTTTAACTTTCCTTAAGACTTTCTAATTATACAGCATAATCATTCATAAATCAATATTTTGGACAAAATAAAACGGACGGTTGCCCGCCCGTTTTTTATTTAATAATCCGTTAATTACGCCAAAACATAAACATTTACATCTCGTCTGCCGAAATTGACACACTCTGAGTATGTGTTGTAAAAGCAGTCAACTATTGCGGAACCGTCCATAAGTGCACCGCCTGTATCAACGGCAGTTGCATAACCGTAAACAAAGCTTCCGTCTGTTGAAACAATATAAAGCTTTGAACCGTACGGAATGATATTGGGATTAACCGCAACGCCGCCGTGATAAGCGGGAACTCCTGTTGCTGTTGAGGCACCTGCGGGTGCGGTGTACGCCGTACCCGAACCTGTAAGCACCTGACTGAAAGCAACGGTTGCACCGTTTGCATCGGTAAATGTTCCGGCACCTCCGCTTGAAGCCGCTCCCTTTGTTCCTACGAGGACAATTTTGTCAACAGGTTCTTTTACGGTTTTTTCATCAACCACTTCTTCTGATACCGCTTTGCCGTCAACATATTTAATTTCACGGGTAACAATTTTTTCTCCCGCCTTACCCTCGGTTTTTACTTTGGTTTCGCCGAGAGCCACATCGTCTGAATTTTGTTTTACGGTATCAAAGGATATTTTTTCCGTAACAGACTTGGTTTTGTACACGACTCTTTTAACAGTTACCTCGGTAATGTTATTAACACTTTCTTTGCCCGATACGCTCAAAATATCGTTTTCATCGATTTCATATCCCGCGATATTAAGAGCATCATACACGCTTACAAGTGCAAGTCTTGTGTTTTTCGTTGTTCCGTCCGCTGTAACCTTAACCGCTTTTGTCCTGTAAATATTAATTTCCGTATCTGATGTAATCTCGGTTTCGAGAGACGGTACGCAAACCTCATCATCCGCAAGCACTATGCCTGCCTTTTTCAGAGCTTCCGAAACAGTGCCCTTTGCAAGCTGAACCGACACCGTGTCGTTTTCGGTTTTTACCGTAACCTCGTTTGCGTCAATAATATCAACATCAAGATTGAAATTATTATTTTCACACACTACAAGGTTGCCGTTTGAAAGCTCGTATTCAACCGTACTTCTTACCGCTTTGTCGTTTTCTGTGTTCTCAGTGCCGATACCTGTTTGCACTGCCGCCGCAACGGTAAGAACCGAAGCAACAATAACCGCTGTTGCAATAATCAACGCAATCGCTGATTTTGCAATGCGTAGCTTATTTGCCATAATAGTCATTTTGCTGTCTCCTTTTTTGAATTATTTTTCATATACCCAATTGGACCGATACAAATTTGCAGGATTTTTGCAAGTCTGCTCGGTACATTAAGCCATTATAAAGACGGCTTTTGGGTATGTCAACCTAATTTAAGGGTGTAATTTTGTTAATAATGCACAAACAATATTGTTTATTTTTCTTGTTTAGCATTATAAAACAAGTCTAATTACCAATTTTTCTTGCAAAAATATGTTCAATTTGCAAGAAATTAATTGGTTATGGTTTTGTAATATTTTTATTACTATTTTGTTACCATTATATGATAATTATTACACAAATATTACAACAACAATATATGACTATTTTTATCTTTATTCTTTTAATATATTGCATTAATATGACGAAATTAGACAATTTTATCTTAGGCACAATTTTTTATTTTTTTAAAATTACGCATAAATAAAATTATTTTTGTAATATTTACCGCACATAAAAAAAGACAACGGTTTTGTGCCGTTGTCTTTAAAAAATTAAAAATATTAAGGACTGTTTTCTTATTCTGACTTTTATTCTGACTTTTCCTTAAATGCAAAAAATCTTTGTCCGATGTAATTAAATGCAACAAATAAACAAGAGCCTATAAGCATTGACGCATTGCCTGCAAACCTGTCAACCGTCCACCCAAACATCGTGATAGAATTAGCAGTGCAAATCCACTTAACAATCGGTATTGCAATTCCATATGCAAGTCCGTAGCAAACCGCAATATTGAGTGCAAACTTTATAACGGGTTTTATTCCCTTTTCCTTATTTTTAAATGTAAAATGCTTGTTAAGGAAATAACTTAATATGCTTCCCAAAATGTAGCCCACTATTGAAGAAATCCACTCTCCCCAGCCGAACAGGTTAAAGAACAAAAACTGAAGTCCCATACCAACAAGAGTATTAAGGATTCCGACCATGATAAATTTCCAAAATTTTATGTCAAAAAACTGTTTTATAAAATCTTTCACTGCATATTTTCCTTTTCTTCATTGTTTTCTTCCTCAAAATTTGAGTGCTTTGTAATATATATGGGTCTGTCCTTTGACTCCATGTATATTCTTCCGATATACTCGCCGAGAATACCGATAGACATCTCCGTAATACCGCCCAAGAACAGCACCGCACAAAGAGTAGTTACATATCCCGGGGTAGTTATTCCGAAAAACAGCGTCTGGATAAGCGTTATTATAATATAGATAAGCGAAATCAGAAAAATAACGGCTCCCATAACTGCGGTAAATCTCAGCGGGGCAACAGAAAAACAGGTAATTCCGTCTATTGCATATTTAAAAAGACCGGAAAATTTCCAAGTTGTAGTTCCGTGCTGACGCTCAACCGTTTTAAATGAGATCCACTTTGTATTAAAGCCTACCCAAGAAAAAATACCCTTTGAAAAACGCTGAACCTCACTAAGCTCAAGTATTGCATCTACCATCTGCCTCGTCATCATGCGATAGTCCATCGCACCGTAAGGATTTTTTACATCGGTAAGTTTGTTTGAAATCTTGAAAAACAGCTTTGAAAAAATTCCTCTGAACTTGCTTTCTCCCTCACGGTCATCACGCTTTGTCGCACAACAGTCATAACCCTCTTTTTCAAGTGCTTCTATCATCTGCGGAAAAACGCAGGGAGGATGCTGAAGGTCAGCGTCCATAACCACAACATAATCAGCTGTTGAATGCTGAAGCCCTGCGTACATTGCAGCCTCCTTGCCGAAGTTACGGGAAAATGAAATATATTTTATGTTATTAAATTCCTTTGCGAGCTTTTTCATAACAAGGTATGTTTTGTCACGGCTTCCGTCATTTACAAGAATGTACCTAAAGCTGTAATCGGGCAAAGAGTCAATAACCTTGTTCGTTTCACTCACAAAGTACTCAAGTCCTGCCTCCTCGTTATAGCAAGGAACAATTAAATCTATTGTTTTCATATATATCACCCTTTTCACTCAATAATTATAACAAACGCCGACAAAAAAGTCTATAAATTTATTTAAATAATGCATAAAAATAACAAAGCAGCCGAAGCAAACTTATTGCATTTGCTTCGGCTGCTTAATCGGTGCAGTGCCGCAAAATACTAATAAACGGACTGCAATATAATATTTTTATTTATCAAGCAATTTCCGCCTAATTTACAAAACGGAAACTCAAGACAAACTCAGATAATTAAAAGACACATTGTTGCTTTAAGCCTTTATCGGCTCAGATTAACATCTGTCTTTAAAATACCGAATCAATATTCTTGTTAGCCGCTACATCATCAACCTGATCTATTACCTTATTAATAGAGGACTTATGAACATGACCTACGAAGCTTCCGTTTACAGAGGCAAGATAACGGGAATCTCCTGTTTCATAAAATGTTACGGTGTCCGTGCTGTTATCCGATTCATATGTATAGGTAACAGTCAAAACAGCGGTCTTGTCACCACCGCTAACCTCCTGATCGGCAAGCTCGGTATAAGAAATATTTTGGAAAAGTGTTGTAAAATATGAAACATCTATTTCCTTATTATTATACTTAACCGTTGTTACGGTTGATGTTGTTTCGTTGCCCTCATCGTCGGTTGTTGTAACATCCTTTGAGCTGACGCTGAACACATATGTCTTTGAACCGTTGTTTATGCTAACCTGTGAAAGTGCGGTCATCTTGGGGCTTAACACATACTCGCTCAAAAGCTTTTCATAGCTTGTAGTAACCCACGGCAGCTTCTCTGCTGACATTACATAAACAACATCTCCGCCCTTTTTCATTATATATACATTTCCGTCGCTGTCAGGCTTGGAGCTTATAATATCTACGGTTACATCGGGATAAACTGCGCTTACAGCCGCATACGGCTTTGCAAGTCCCAGCTTTGAAAGCTGTGATGACGAGGGATTTACCATTTTTACGCTGTCTGCATAAAGACCTCTTATAGCTCCCTCAACAAGACTGCTTTCGCTTTCGCTTGCATATCGCTCTGAAGGCTTAATAATCTTATATGACGCAGAATTTTTGTCGCTGTCGTTCGGCACAAGCTCAATTTCCTGTGAAAAGGCAGTACCCGAAAGCTTTATTGACGAAGCCTGACTATTGTCCGAATCCGATGCCGAATCGTTAATTGTAAGACTCATAAGGTCGGTCAGTCCGTAATCAAACGCACTTACTGAATCAGTAGTCACAAGGTAAACGGCGTCGCCGTCGCCGAATTTAATATATGTACCTGCATTCTGAGGAGCGTCGTCGCCCACATATATCACAGCTTTGGTTTTGTCTGAATATGTAACGGTGACTGTTGCCCTTGGTTTGTCAAAACCGTATTCGGAAGCCTTTTCCTTTTCCAGCGTCATAACCTTTGAAAAATCAAGCTGTGCGGCTGATGAAGCAATCAAATCCGCAATACCCGGCTGCAACTCAAAGTCCTCATATCCCTTTACGGTGTAAACTGTTGTGTCGGTTTCTCCGTCCTCATTAGTAGGCGTGTACGAGGTTATGTCGAGAGTACCCTTTGTGTTTTCGAGATGAATACTTGATATCTCCATAGTATCGTACTCAACAAGCACACCATAGCTGTTGTTTTCAATTTCTCCGTTTTCGTCGGTCAAAATCTCAGCTTGATGAACGCCGTTTTCATCAACCGACACATTCATCTTAATACCTTCGTCAAAAGTTGCAGCACCGTCACCGTTTCCTGACGGCAGGAAAATAAGCAACAGCATTAAACCAATCAGCAACACAGCCGCTGCAGCGGCAATAATCAGAATTTTAGTGTTTTTTTTCATTACCTGTTCCTCCTGCGAAGCCATACTACAAGACCTGTTGCAAGAATTACAGCAGGGAGGACAACTACAAATATTGCAATCATAGCAGACTGAGTTGTCACATCAGTTACGCCGAGCTCATTGCTCTCAAGCGACTTTGATTCTATTGTAATACCGGTGTCTTCTTTGTCTGCGATAGTATTTACAACATTCATAAAGTAAGCGGAGTTATTGTAGCTGTTAAAGCTCATATTTGATTCGGTAAACATTGCGAAAGAGCCGAACACAACAACTCTTGATGAGCTTTCATCATTATTTGTCTTAACGCCCTCAGCCGCTACTGTAACAGGGTCGCCCGTCATTGCGTCCTCATAATTCCAGCTTTCGTCAAATTCATAAGGCTGAACACCCGCTTTGTCAGATGTAACAAGAAGTGAATGTGCCATTTCGCTGTCGTTGATAATAATATCGTGAGACTGATTTACAAAAACAGGAATTTTTGAATTTTTGAGGTTTTCGGTATAGTAATCCGTGTAATCTACAATAAATGCATACGGAGTAGAACCGCTGACAAGATAATCTGTGTTTGTTTCAAACACAAAACCGTCGTCAACCGCCATGCCCCACTGGTCAAGCAGATTATCTATATTCGGGGTATCAACCTTTTCAATAGTTGGTACATAGATAAGTGATCTTCCGTACTTTCCGTCATTGTCAAGCCACTCCGAAATTTTCTCGGCGGCACTCTCATCAAGATCAACTGACGGTGCATAAAGCATTACAAACTCAGCGTCCTCGTCTATATCCTGCGTTACAAGAGAAATCTCATTCACCTCATACGCATTGTTCTCAAGCAGTGTTTTTATCGCAGAGTAATCTTGCTCATTATTGCCCGTAATCATATCAACAACTATCTTATCCTCGGCAGTTACATTGAGGACAGCAGTTACAACAGCCTGCTCAATCGTTGTGCCTGTAAACTGATAAGAACCGTAATAGCTGTAAATCTCTTCATCGTACTCAAAGCATTCGCCAACTTTTAACATTCTGTATTGATCTCCGCATACTACAAGCATAAAATTGTCGTAGCTGCTCTCACCGCTCCAGTCAACATCCGGATAGCTCGACGTAAATGTCGGATTTGACGAAAGGTCAATATATTCAATGCTTATTTTGCCGTTTGAGTTACTTTGCATCTTCTCAAGCAGATTTTTAGCCTGAATAAAATATGTTCCCTGATTATCAAAATCGCTCTCCGGCATAAGGATGTATAAAGTTACATCTTTGTCGAGATGAGAAACATAATCTACCGTATCCTCCTGCAACGCAAAAGAATTATTGGCTGTAAAATCAAACTTTAAATCGGGGAACCGCTCAACAAGCAGTCCGCATATAACATTAATAACAATAACTATAGCTATGACAATTGCCACTATCGCAGCCGCCATAGAGCCGTGGCGAGCCTTTCTTGATTTTAAAAATGTCTTGAAGCCGCCTTTTTTTTCGTCCTTCTTTCTGCCCTTTTTGTCATCTTTTTTGCTGTCATTGGAATTTTCCGTAACAGGTTTTTCCTCCGTTTTTGTATCTGGAGTTTCGTCAGGCAAAATAACCTTATTTTCTTCGCTCATTTAAATAACCTCCCTTAGCTCCAGCGTCTTTTTTCCAGCACACGAACAGTAAAGAACAAGAACAGTCCTGTAACAGTGATGAAAAATACAATATCGGTAATGCTTAAAATACCATATGTAAAGTTTGTATAATAGGTAAGCGGATTAATTTTTTCAAGCACAAAAGTAACCCAATCAATAGACAGCATATCGCTTATGTTTTTAAGAAACGATATGAGAAGTCCGAGTGCCATACCTACTACTGCGGCTATAATCATACTCTCTGTCAGAGCAGAAATAAACACATTAATTGCGATTAATGTTGCACCCAACAGAATAATTCCCAGAAATGTGCAAAGAATTACAGGCCAGTCTGGAGCTGCAAAAAAAGAAATTACCACAGCGTAAACAAGGAAAATACAGCAGCAAACGGCATAAAGAATAAACGCCCCCAAAAACTTGCCGATTACAATTTCAGTCAGACTTGTGGGCGATGTGAGCAACGCCTGATCTGTTTTTTGATGTTTTTCCTCCGAAAGGGTTTTCATTGTAATAATGGGAATAATAAACATTATAATGTAGAACATATTTCCGTAAACGCCTGCAAGGCTCGTAGTGTTAAAGCCAAAGCAAAAATATGTAAAAAATATGCCCGAAAAAACAAAGTACGCTGCCATTACAACATAGGCAGTAGCAGAATTAAAGTAAGAGGAAAGCTCTCTTTTTAATATCGCGGTCATCAGCCCTTACCTCCGTTTTTAGTATAATTAGTCTGGTCAGCCGAAGTAAGCTTGAGGAACATATCTTCAAGCGTTTCGTTGCCCGACTGCATATCGAGAATCGGACAGCCTATTCTTGACATAGCACTGAATACATCTCTGCGTATATCAACGCCTTTTTCGTACTCAACCATATATTTTGTAACATTATTGCTCATAGTCTGACCCTTGCTGATACGAATAACGGCAGGAATTTTCTTGATTGCCGAAACAACATCAGTGGGAGAACCTTCTATTTGAAGCGCCAGCTTTTGTTCGCCTGAAACAGAAGTCGAAAGCTCATTCGTTTTTGCGTCCGCTATGATTTTACCGTTTGAAATCACTATAATTCTGTCGCAGGTTGCAGAGATTTCGGAAAGCACATGAGATGAGAAGATTACCGTGTGCTTTTTTCCGAGGCTTTTGATAAGCTTGCGAATTTCAATAATCTGCTTTGGGTCAAGACCTACGGTCGGCTCATCAAGAATGAGCACGGGCGGATTTCCGAGCAACGCCTGAGCAAAACCGACACGCTGACGATAACCTTTTGAGAGATTTTTGATAATGCGGTTTGACTGATCCGAAATCCCCACCAAACGCATTACCTCTTCAATATGCTCGTTTTTAGGAAGCTTGACTTTTTTTAGGTCAAACATAAACTCGAGATACTTTTTCACCGTCATATCAACATAGATAGGCGGAATTTCCGGTAAGTATCCGATTTTTTGTTTTGTCGCCTTTGGGTCTTCAAGAATTTCGCTTCCGTCAATGGTAACGGTTCCGCTTGTAGAAGAAATATAGCCCGTTATCATGTTCATTGTTGTGGATTTTCCCGCTCCGTTCGGTCCGAGAAATCCGAGAACCTCACCTGTTTCAACGGTGAAGCTGATGTCATCAACGGCCTTTATGTTGCCATAACATTTTGTAAGGTTTTTAACCTCGACCATGTGACTTTTCACTCCTTAAAATTATTATGTATGAAGTCTGCTTTTACGCATAATAAAGCAGATTTAAACATTCTAAATTATACTATAAAAATTACCTTTTGTGTATAAATTTTTTAAAAAAACAAGCCTCATTCACAAAAATTCAGTTTTTCATCACATAAGAAAATTTCACAAGAATTAATTAACAAAAACAGTAAAGAATATTTATTAATAATGACTATAAAAAAACGAAAAGAAGTGTTAATATGGATTACATTAATGCGTTTTGGGTCGGCGGACTGATTTGTGTGATAGGTCAAATACTTATTGACAAAACAAAACTGACACCTGCCCGAATACTTACAAGCTTTGTTGTTGCAGGCGTAGTGCTCGGTGCACTGGGAGTTTACGGACCTCTTGCCGACTTTGCGGGCGAGGGAGCCTGTGTTCCTATCAGCGGATTTGGATATCTTATGAGCGAAGGCGTAAAGGAAGCACTTGCACAAGACGGTCCGCTCGGAATATTAACAGGAGGCATTACAAGCGCGGCGGGAGGAATTACCGCGGCAATAATTTTTGCTCTGATAGCCGCACTGTGTTCAAAGTCGGGCGATAAATTTTAAATTTAATCTGCTCTTAATGTAATTTTAGATAGTCTATACAGAACCTGTAAAAATATAATATAAAAAATGAGAGCATATTTGCAAAAAATCCGTTAACATGGAATTACTTAAAACCTTAAACGAAAATACAAATATGCTCTTTATTTATTTCTGTTAAATTTTATAAGACATACTTAACTTGTCCTGTTTATCAAAAACTTACATTATGCTATAATCACATCGGGAAAAATGCGTTAAACAGCAGTACCGAAGTCAGGCCGCAGACAAATCCTAAAAGCATGCCCACAAGAACATCTGTAAGATAGTGTACACGCAGATATATTCTCGAAAATCCTATAAGTGCGGCAAGCAATAATATTCCGATAAACGCCGCTGGGCCGCACCTGAGGAGTGCTACTCCCACAACAGAAAATGAAGCTGTCGTGTGCCCTGAAGGAAAAGAATAAAATCTCGGTCGGTTTATAAGCTGTTCGTCGTCATCAAGACGGTGACAGGGTCTGACACGCTTTACCAGATGCTTAATAATTATTTCTCCCATAAGGTGTGCTATAGCCAATCCCACAACAAAGTTAATTCCTGTCATTCTCCAGCTTGGACGCATTATAAATATAATACAAATAGTCCACCAAATAATGCCGAGATTGCCCGCACGGGACGCTATTATCATAATTTTATTTAAAGCCGGTTTCTGTATATAAGCAACACGCTCAAGAACCTTGTTATCAACGCTTTTTATTCTGCTAAACACAAACTCAACTCCCAATCATAGCCTAAAAGTCAATGTTAACGGGACAAAACCAAACTTCTCATCGTACTGCCTACATTATATCATAAATAATTTAGTTTGAACAGACTATTTAATTAATTTTACCTGGTTTTTATATTTACAAGATGTGCTATTGACGGAATACTTGCACCCTGTCCGCACGCGGTAGGGCTCATAAGTGCACCCGTTGCCATAAATAGTATATTACTGTATATACCGCTCTTCATATCGGTCAAAATTTTCGAGCATAATACTGACGCCGCACATCCGCATCCGGAACCGCCTGCGTGAACATCCTGCTTGTTTCTGTCAAAAATCATAAGACCGCAGTCATTGTGTCTGTTCCTTATGTCAATATCCTCAAGCAAAAGTAAATCATACATAGATTTGCTGCCAACTTCACCTAAGTCACCTGTAAGAATAAGATCATAATCACGCGGAACAGTACCTGTGTCATCAAAATAATTTTTAAGTGTTTGGGCTGCCGCAGGTGCCATAGCGGCTCCCATGTTATTTGCATCTTTAATTCCCAAGTCAACAATTTTTCCAACAGTTGCCCTGGCTATGCACGGCCCTTTTTTGGAATTGTTCAAAACACAGCTTCCAGCACCTGTTACGGTCCACTGGGCGGTAGGGGTACGAACGGAGCCGTATTCAAGCGGAAAGCGATACTGCCGTTCGGCAGAACAAAAATGTGACGATGTTGCACAAATAGCAGTTTTAGCCGCACCGCTTTCAACAAAAACAGAAGCCATTATCAGTCCCTGTGCCATAGTTGAACACGCACCGTATTGACCGAGATACGGTATGTTAAAATCAATCAATCCATAGCTTGAACCAATACACTGATTAAGCAAATCCCCCGCAAAAATACAGTCAACTTCTTCGGCTGTTATTCCTGCCTTTGATATCGCCGTCGCTACAGCTTCCGTTTGAAATCGGCTTTCAGCCTGTTCAAAGGTTGCCCGTCCGTCGTAGCTGTCATAGATGATTTTGTCAAAACCTTTTCCGAGTGGACCTTGAGATTCAAGTTTTCCGGCAATAGATGCAAATCCTATTATAGACGGTGTCTCCTCAAAGCCCAATGTATATCTTCCGATCCTTCTTATCATAAAAAAACTCCCTTCAGCTATATTATCTGTCGAAGAAAGTTTTTTATTAATTTTATTTATGTAATAAAACACTTGGATTAGATAAAAATAAAAATAAATAACATAAAAAACAGAGCCGACCGTAAAGGTCAGCTCTGAATAACTAAAATTAAATTACATCATTTCTCTTTTGCGAAGCACAAACATAACGCATGTAGCACCAATCAAAATTGAAAGGATAATTACGGCAAGCGATGTATCGCCGGTCTGTGGTGCGTTAGTATTTGTATTAACAGTTGTATCTGATGTTGCCTGTCCTGTTACCGATGTCGGATCAGTTGCAGGAGAAGCGGTTGAAAAAGCTTCTGTCGGCAAGCTTTCAAAAGATGTCGGCTGTGTTGCTTCTGTAGGTTCAACAGTAGTAACCTCGGTAGGAGCTACGGTTGTGGGAACTTCCAACGGCTCTGTTGTTTCCTGAGTGGGCAAAACAGTTGTCGTCCCCTCGGTAGTCGGTTCTACGGTTGTTGTGGGTTCCTCTGTTGTAGGTTCCTCTGTTGTTGGGACAGCTGTTGTAGGAGCCACAAAGCTTGAAGGTGTAAGTGATGTACGAACTTGAACATTTGCCGGCATTACGGTTGCATCCGTAATAACCGAGCCGTTGTTGACAATAACGATCTCTTTATCGGGATCTGTTCTCATTGTGTCGGGATCAACCTCTGATACTCTCAGTACCTCGACATTGAGATTCACAGTTGTTTCATCGATATTCTTGCCATCAAGATCATTTACATCAAACACAATTTGTGCAAACGGAGTTTCTTCCGTTGTAAAATCAAACAAATAAAGATTTGTAGCATTGTATTTTATCATATTCTTAAGTCCTGTATTAATAACCGACTTGTCTCCGATTGTGGGACAAACAGAATCAATACTGTTCTTATCAGACAGTGTAAGAACTTCGGAATCGTATGTTAAATACCACTGCAAATCAAGTACATTCATATCAGACTTCATCCAATATGTAACAACGACTTCATTTGTTGACTTTTTGTATTGAGCCGTAGCCATGGGGAAATAGTTGGAGGTGGCGTTAACAGTGAGATACGGAACAGTCGGCTCAGACTCTGTCGTCGTATCGGGAGTAACTGTTGCTTCACCCGTTGAGGTTTCAATAAAAGTTGAGGCTGTAAGAACCGTTCTGCGTTCAACCTTAACCGTATTGGTCATCTCATTATCCAATACTTCGGAGAAGTTGCAAAGCATAACTTCCTCATTTGCATCACTCATAAATGTTTCGGGATTAATTTTTGAAACACGCAGAACATTTACATCGAGATCTACTGTTGTAGAAACCGGTGCTTTTGCAGACAAATCCTTTACATCAAATATTATTGAAACATATGTCTGTTCCGAAGAAGAAAAATCAAACAGTCTGAGATTTGTAGCATTGTACTTGATAACGCCGTCTATATCCAGATTAAAAATTCCGTAACTTCCGATAGACGGACAAATCGTTTCTGCAGTGTTTTTATCGGAAACCGACAGCACACTCGGGTCATAATACAAATCCCACTGAGTATCCAAAACATTTTTGGAAGATTTCATCGAATATGTGACGGTTACCTCATTTGTATCCTGATTATACTCGGCAGTTGCCTCAGGAAAATAGTTGGAGGTTGCGTTAACGGTAAGATAGAGCTCGGAATTTTCCGTAGTCTCGGAAGCATCTGTACTTACTGTACCATCGGTTACTTCCGTGGGTTCTGTTGTCTCTGTCGTATTTTCGGTCGTCGGTTCTTCCTTGACAGGCTGGTAATCGGAGTTAAAGAGTTTTCCCTTTTCCAACGCCTCGTCTCTTGTGGGGTATGTGCCGTACTCACCGTTACCGTAGTAGAAATACCAATCGCCGCCGCAAACGAGTTTGCCGTTCAACGGATTTTCAGAAATCATGTCGGGATTAATCACATAAATCATATTATTGTAGTTGAATGAAAATCCCAGTCCGAATTCTTCATCATAAAAGAAGTTATCGGCATAACTTCCGAGGGATGATTTATCATTATTGTAGTAATTTTCCATTTCAGCAAAGAATGCCGAATCATATACTTCACTATCGCCGAGAGAACAAAACTGACTTAAAACATCTGATGTCTGTATTGCCTTTGCATAGTCCGGGGATGTAGTATCTTCTCCGCCGTCAAAAGCATTATTCCAAATAATTGTGGTTGCATCTACCGGAACGCTCGAATAATATACGCTCTCGGCATCTGCTTCATATGCATTATATCCGGGCCAAGCACTCGGAGAGTCGGAGCCGACCCACCAATACACACCCGCTTGTGAGGCACGATCGTTATACCAGTCAGAAGGCATATAAAAATAATATGTGTAAGTATCAACACCATCTGTCGGAACATACCTGCCCTGCTCGTCAACCTCGGCAGAAACACTTACAGCCGCAACAGCAAACATTGATACTGCCAAAATTACAGTCAAAAGCAGACTGATAATTTTCTTCGACATTTGTATTTCCTCCTATTTAAAAATTCGCATACTACTCTTAAGTATATACATTATATTATAATTCATATAAAAAATCAAGTCTAAAAAATAAATAAATAACAAATATATTTGTTATTTTTGCCTATTTTTTAAGCTTATTGTATGTACAGCGGAACAATATCATACAAAAACCGTATTTATTGCATTGCAGAACATAAACTGTTAAATTTTACAATTTATTCCGTAAATTTTTTGCAGATAAAACGAAAATAATACATGAGAACATAACTTTTACTGCCTGTTACCGATATTTGTTATGCTTAGGAAATATTTATCAGACAATATAGCTTTTCCCTTGTTACCCGATTAATATGCTTTTTATTGTATAAAATGAAGAAAACCCAAATACCGTTACCTGATTAATTAACATATATTGTGCACTTAATCAACTGATTTTATTAAGCCCTATAAAATTAAGCCCTATAAAAAACAGGCGGCAGCTCAAAGCTGCCGCCCAAATATCATTACATTTTACATAATATACAAAATAATGCTCTTATTCTGCCGCTTTTAAAATCACTGTTGATTGTGCAGGAAGTGTAAGCTGTCCGTCTTTAAGCTCAATATGCATATCCGAGCTTTCAGGGACCAGATCCGCCCTTACAACAGCATTCTCAATCATGTCATCTGTTATAGTAACAGTTCTGCTGTTCGTCGCACTGAAGTTGTGAATTACAAGCAGCTTTGAGCCCTCATATTCAACATAATATGCACCGATATTTTTATTGTCAAATCCCTGAGTTCCTGTAATTGTACCTCTTGCAAGCTCAGGATTTTGATTTTTTATCTTGATAATTCTGCGATAATAGTTCAAAAGTGAGTTTTCATCCTCAAGTTGTTGTTTCACACCGCCGTATGTCGGTACTTCGTGCACATCGCCCACACCGTTTACAAAAATAGTCGGCATATTATCCGAGTCAAATACCATAGGTGTTCTGTAGTTGGCGTCATTAGTAGTTTCAGGTGATGTAATTCCGATTTCCTCTCCGTAATATATAAACGGATTGCCAGGGAGCAACATATACAGAGCCGCTGCCAGCTTCTGATAACCAAGACCTTGTGCTTCGAGAGAATTTGCTACTCTCACCTGGTCGTGGTTTGAAAGGAAGAAAGCATTAATCTCGTTTTCGTTGTTCTCCTTCATCTTATTATCATAATTCATAACCTTTTTAACGATTGCGGCACCGTTTTGAGTTATAATATTCTCAACAAAAAGACCTGAAGTCTGTGAAAACTTAAATGCAAACTGGCTGTCAATTCCGGACTTGTACAACTCTTCAATATCGGAATCATCAGACCAGTTTTCACCGACCATATATACGTCAGGATTAATATCCTGACAAGTTTCATAAAACCATTTTAAAAACTCGGTACCGTCTGTTCCCTTGTTTGTAAAATATTTGCAAGCGTCAAGGCGGAATCCGCCTACACCTCTGTCAAGCCAGAACTTCGCAATTTTAGTAAATTCCTCACGGGTTTTTTCGGAATTTAGATTCCATTCAGGCATTTCAGACGAGAAGTTTGCCTCACAAGCATATCCGTTAGACAGATTGTTTACCTTTGTATCGCTGTCAAAATAGCTTGTTTTATGGATTTCAAAATACTCGGCATAGCCGTCAAGCTTGCCTTCGCTAACCTCTTCAACAGCCTTTACATAAAGGGGGTTGTTTGACGAGATGTGGTTTAAAACGAGGTCGATAATAACCTTAATTCCTCTTTTATTGCACTCCTCAATTAACCGGTCAAAGTCATCAAGTGTACCGAAATCGGGATCAATGTCATAGTAATTTTCAACATCGTATTTATGATATGACTTTGACGGCATTATGGGTGTGAGCCAAATTCCGTCAATGCCGAGGTCATCGCCTCCGTTCGGATCTCCGTCGTTAAGATAATCAAGCTGTGATATTATTCCCTGAAGATCACCTACGCCGTCACCGTTTGAATCACAAAAAGAATGAACAAAAATCTGATAAAAATTTCTGTACTTATCATCGGAAGCTGTTGCCGTAATATTTTCAATAGGATCAGCAACTTGTGCAGTCTTTGTATCGGAGCTGTTTGATGATTCCTGAGGGTTACAGCCGACAAGAATACTGCTGCCAAGCATCAAAGCACAGAGCAAAAGTGAAATCAGCTTTCTCATATGTAGTCTCCTTTAATTTCAGCTATTTTAATTTAAAAAATAACTTAATAATCATCGGTAATTATATTTAAAAATCGGGCGGCAGTCACCTGCTGCCGCCCATTAGCATTAAATATTATTATCCCTTTACGCCGCCGGCCGTAACGCCTTCAACATAATACTTCTGCATCTTGAGGAAGAGAAGCGTGATAGGAACCGCTACTACAACAGAACCTGCAAGGAACTGCTTGTAATAGGTATTGATGAAGTCATTTGACAACATCTTCTGAAGTCCGATAGCAACGGTATAATACTCAATATTATCGCCCATGATAATTTTAGCAAGAATAAAGTCTGTCCACGGACCGATAAATGAAGTAAGAACAGTATAAACTACAATCGGCTTCGACATCGGAAGAATAATCTTCCAGAAGATCTGATTTTTAGTAGCACCGTCAATTGTTGCCGCCTCGTCAAGTGCTCTCGGAACAGTATCAAAAAATCCTTTAGAAATCTGGAATCCGAGACCAGCGCCGCAGCTGTAGCAAATAACAAGAGCAACAAGAGTACCGGTAAGATTCATTGCCTTTAAAAGATAGTAAATAGCGATCATCGTCATAAATCCGGGGAACATACCGAGGATCATTCCGACATTCATAAACTTTTTACGAGATTTAAATCTCAGACGGCTGAATGCATAACTTACCATCAGAACGGAAACTGTTGCGATAATACAGCTGAAAATAGCAACAATCAATGTGTTAAGGAACCATTTGGGGAAGTTAATAGATGCACTTCCGCCTGCACCTGTGAACAGGTCTATGTAGTTTTGAAAAGTCCACTCACGAGGAACAAGATAATCAACTGCAATAAGACCCTCAGCTCTGAAAGAGTGCATAACGAGGTAAACAAACGGAGAAATCCAAATGATACCCAAAATAATGAGCAAGGCATATATCAGAGTATTAGAAATAACTCTTCTTAACTTATAACTTTTTATCATGAGAACGCCTCCTCATCCCTCATAGATTTAGAATTATTGTAAATAAGGAGTGACAGCGTTGCACAAACAATAAATACAAGGATACCTATTGCCGCAGCAAGACCGTAGTCCTGCGAATTCATAGTCAGGTTAAACAGCCATGTTACAAGGATATCCGTTCGTCCTGCCTGATAGAATTCCTCTGTAGAGGGACCGCCTCCTGTCAAAAGGAAGATTACGTTGAAGTTGTTGATATTACCGACAAACGAAGTAATAAGCTGCGGTGTTGTAACAAATATCATGTAAGGAAGCGTAATCTTTGTAAATGTTTTAACAGGACCGGCACCGTCAATACGAGCCGACTCGTACAAATCTTCGGGGATATTCATAAGAATACCCGACATAGAAAGGATAGTGTAAGGAATACCTACCCAGAGGTTTACAATAATTACAGTAAGTCTTGCCATCAGCGTTGTGCTGTTCAAGAACTGAATTTGCGGGTTTACTCCTCCGTTAAAATACGAAAGAATAATATTAATTGCACCGTTTGTTTGGAGCATCTGGTTCATAAGAAGAAGTGATACGAACTGCGGAACTGCGATTGCGATTACAAAAAGTGTTCTCCACAAAGCCTTAAGTTTGATGCCCTTCTTGTTAATCATAAGAGCCACAATCATACCGAGTATGTAGTTAGAGAATGTAGCAACTACAGCCCATATCAATGTCCACTTTGTAAGTTCAATAAAGGTGGTTGCCTTTGTTGCACTGTCAACAAAGTTAAACAGCGAACCGAAATTATCAAAACCTATCCAGGTAAACAAAGTTCCCGGAGGAAGGTGTGATTGGTCATAGTTAGTGAACGCTATCAAAACCATGAATATGAGTGGCAGTATGTTAAAAATGCTAATCATAAGAACAGGGAATGAAAGCAATGTGATGTGGTATTTTCCGTCAAGGAATTCTTTCACATCAGTTTTGAGTGATGTGGGCTTTTTGCCTTCGGCTCTCATTACCTGATGGCGATATGCGTCCTTAATATTTGCAATATAAATAGCAAAAACAACAACCGTAACTACAATTGCAAGCACGGAATAAAGCAGTATAAGCATTGAGTTATCACCGTAAACAGTTTCGGGGATACCCATTTCGTTAAAAGCCTGGTGTGTTTTTACTGTACCGAGTGTGTTGAACTTCTGCAAATAAGTCCAACCGAAAAAAACCATGAAAAGTATATAAAGTACTTCTACTAAGAAAAATAAAATTCCCTTGTAATATTTGCCCTTGTGTATATCACCTACACCAAATATTAAATAGGAAAGTTTTGTAGCCCAGTCGCCCTTAACAAAGGTGACTCCGTAGTTTTTAAAGCCTTTGCCAATACCTGTAAAAAATCTTACAATTGCCCTGCCTAATGCTTTAAAAAATTTAGCTACAGCATGGGGAACATTGAAGATAAAATTCTTAAAATTGTAGGCAAACCTCTGAAACGGATTGAGCTGTTTGTATTCTACATATGTCATATAAGCTCTCCTTAATAAAGTCTGCTAATCTCCCTTTTACTACTCTAAACGGATATAGCCTTTACACCGTTTTATAACAAAAATAATTGCTTGGCAAAGCATACAATCGATCTGAAACAATTGAAACCAGCCGTCAAAAAATTTTTCGTCTTGATTGGGGCACCCCGCTTTAGCAAAGTGCCCCGCAAAATAAACAAAGATATCAGATATTAAATATTTCTATACCATTAAAAGCTATTAGCCTTCATCACGGATATTTGTGATTGTATCCTGGAGAAGCTTCTTAGTTGCCTCAGTATCCTCAGGATCCCACTCGTCAGCAACGATCTTGTTACCGAGGTTGCCCATAGGAGTCCAGAAAGTAGAAGCAATGTTTACCTGTGTGCAAGAGTTGAGTGACTGATCCTTGATTGCGTTAAGAACAGCGCTCTCTGTAACAAGCGGATCTTTCTGAACATTAAGGTTTGAAGGACCCCAACCGAGTTCTTCTGTTCTCTGCTTCTGGCAATCCTCACCGGCAAGGTAGAGAGCAAGAATCTGAGCAGCAGCAGGATACTGTGAAGAACCGTTTACACCGATGTACTTGTAACCGAACATCGAAACAAGCTGCTTATCTTCGCCGTCAACATTGATTGTAGGAAGCTTAGCGGCACCGAACTTGTCACCGAGTGATTCCATGTTAACTGCTGTATCCCAAGAACCGTCAACACCTGCACCGCATGTGCCGTTAGCAAAACCTGAAGCAACATTCTTTACATTAAGTGAAGTAAATGTGCCCTTGTACTCTTTGATAAGTCTTGCGAAAGCCTGAAGTGTCTTAACAGCTTCATCCTCGTCATAATCAACGAACTTCTGAGTAATACCGTCGTCTTCAAGACCGTCAATCTTAACACCGCCTGTGAAAGCAAAAGTACAAGCATAGAATCCGTCGCCTGCATCGAAGATGAACTTCTTATTTGCCTTCTTACAAGCCTCTAAAGTACCCTCAAGAGTTTTAGCGTCTTCAGCTGTAACTACTGTGTTGTCATAAACAAGGTAGTAGCCGTTGTCGTTTGTTTCAGGATAAGCGTAAAGTGTATCCTCACCGTCGGCATTTTTAAGTGTACCTGCCTTAACGGTATCTTCAGAGTTTGTAGTTGTTACATAATCAACAAAGCTCTTAGCTACAGGAGCGATAACGCCTGCGTCAACGAGCTTATTGAGCTGGTCACTCGGCAGACCGAATACATCGGCAGCAACAGATGCGTCATTAAGCATCTGAGTAGCAGCGTCAGATTCACCCTGTGCGATAACGGTAATATCAAAAGTCTTTTCAGAGTAAACTTTCTTAAACTCTTCGATCTGCTGCTTAATAAGATTTACTGCAGCGTCAGGAGCCCAAACCTTGAGCTTAATGTTGTCTTCATCGCCGAAGTACTTGTAGTCAACGACTGCGGAATCAATGCCTGCAGCCTGAGAACTCTGCGAAGAACCGGAATCCGAATTTGAATTTGATGTGTCTCCGCCGCAGCCTGCAAACGCAGTTGCCGTAAGCACACCAGCCATAAGAATGGCAAGAATCTTTTTCATTGGAATATCCCTCTTTCAAAAAAATTTTTTAAAATGGTCTATGGAGCAAATTGCACAAACGCAATTCATTTCCACTACATAAATGATATCAAAAAAGCAACGAAATTTCAACTACCTTTGTACTTTTTATCTATATTGTTAAATTTACGCTTAATTTTTATGCAATATTACTTGATAATTTTAATATTTCGCTTTTTTAAACAAAAACTATATAAATATTTTGTACGATTTGTTTATAACCTGTTTGTGCAAATTATCCAATAGTAAACACAGACAATTAATATAACGGATATTTTTATTTTTTTATATATCTAAATTATATTTCAAATTGACCCTGTAATAAAATTTTTTAGTGAAAATTCAACAATTAACAGATTTGCTAAAAAATTCTATATTTTTTCTGTTATTAAGTTGTAATAAAAGTGCATAATTGGTATAATTAAGTGTAGATTAAATTTATATCGGAGGAGCCATATGAAACTTAAGGACCTGCTTGTTAATATTAAATACACTGCTCAAAACAATATAAATCCTGAAATAACAGATATTATTTACGATTCAAGAAAGGTTACTGAGGGGTGTGTATTTGTTTGTTTAAAGGGTTACACTTCCGACGGACATAAATATGCTGAATCTGCTGCAAATAACGGGGCGGCAGCACTTGTTATAAGCGACGAGCTTGATTTTGAGGTCAATAAAAATATTGCCGTAATAAAAACAGAAAACACAAGACTTGCTCTTGCTCTTATGAGTGCGGAATTTTTTAAAAATCCTGCTAAGGAGCTAAAAACCGTGGCAATTACCGGCACCAAGGGTAAGACAACTACAACGGCTATGGTTGCGGAAATTTTTGAACAATCCGGCATAAAGTGCGGAACGATCGGTACACTTGGCATTGTTTATGACGGCAAAACTTACAAAACAGAAAACACGACACCCGAATCATATGAAATTCACAAATCAATGCGTGATATGGTAAACGCAGGGTGCAAAGCATTGGTAATAGAGGCTTCTTCAATCGGTTTAAAACACCACAGGCTCGCGGGAATTGAATTTGATGCAGGAATATTTACAAACTTTTCAGACGACCACATAGGCGGAGTAGAACATAAGGATATGGATGAATATCTGTACTGTAAAAGCCTTTTATTTCGTCAATGCAGATTTGCCGCTGCAAATGCTGATGACCCAAACTGGAAAAAAATTACAAAGGATGCGAAAAATCCTGTTCTTACCTTTGGTTTTTCCGAAAACGCTCAGCTAAGAGCAAAAAATGAGCATTTGTTGTCAGAAGACGGTTTTATAGGTGTTCACTTTGACACAGAGGGTATAAAAAAGCTTTCCGTTGATGTCGGTATTCCGGGAAAATTCAACGCATACAACGCTCTCGCGGCAATCTGTGCAGTTTCTTTCTTTAACATTGATGACGAATCTATTATTAAAGGATTAAAAAATGCAAAGGTCAAGGGCCGAGTTGAACCCGTTAAAGTTCCCGGTAATTACACTCTTCTAATAGATTATGCACACAACGCCTTATCAATGGAAAATGTTTTGACCACACTTCGTCAGTACAATCCAAACCGACTTATCACTATGTTCGGTGCGGGTGGAAACAGACCCAAAGTTCGCCGATATGAAATGGGTGAGGTTTCGGGCAGACTAAGCGATTTATCGGTTATCACCGAAGATAATTCCCGTTTTGAAGATGTAATGGATATAATTGAGGACATAAAAACAGGAATTAAAAAAACGGACGGAAAGTATGTTGTCGTACCAAACCGCAAGGATGCTATCAGATATTGTATGGAAAACGCACATGACGGGGATATTATTGTACTTGCGGGCAAGGGGCACGAGGATTATCAGGAAATAAAGGGAGTAAAATATCATATGGATGAGCGTGAGCTTATCGCGGAAATAATTGCTGAAGAAAATAACAGAAAGTAATTTTGCGGTGGTTAAATTTTCTTTTACATTATATTAATGTTAAAATGGCGGCTGAACAAAAGTTCAGCCGCCATTAAATTTTATAAAAACAAGATAGATTATGATACTAATAGTTTCTGAATATCTGTTGCATCAGATATGTTAATTTCTATATCACCGTTAATATCGGAAACAAATTCCTGAACATAGGTTAAATCTGTGAGCCCTACAATGTACTTTTGAATTTCCGTTGCATCCTTTATGGAAATCGTTCCGTCAAGGTTGCTGTCTCCCATATCAATTTTTTTGCCGTCCTCCGAAGCAGTCTTTAAAACTCCGTTACTTTCAGATTGTTCTTTTGTAGGATATATACCATATTCACCGTTGCCGTAATAGAAATACCATTCACCGAAATATGAATCTCGCCCCTGGTATCCTCCTTTGTTCACGGTATAATTAATAACATAAATCATATTATTGAAATTAAAAAAAATCCAAACTGTTCATCATAAAAGAAGTTTTCAGCAAAACTTCGGAGTGCAGTCTTATCTCCCTTATAGCTTTCTTCCGTTTCGGCAAACCATTCTTCATCATAAATATCACTATCATCAATCAAAGCACAAAACTCAGAATAAATATCACTGCTCTTTTCTTGATAATAGACAGGGTCTTCGATGTTATTTCCACCGTCAATAAAATTATTCCAGCAAATACCGGTAATATCAGTCGGGCAATCTACATAGTAAACATTGCTGAAATCTCCCTTATTTGCTTTGTATCCCGGCCAAGTCAAAACATCTTGATCGGGAACAGGCAGAACATTAGACGGCCACCAATAAACCCCTGCCGTATCGGTGTTTTCATTATACCAATCTTGAGGCATAGCGAAATAATACCGATTTGTTTCAACAGAGCTGTCGGGCACATAGCATCCGTTTTCGTCAACTGCTGCAAAAGCGCTGTTAATTGAAAACGCTGACATTGAAAAAAAGTGATGCTGAAATAAACAAAGATAAAATCCTTCTGCTAAATTTCATAAAATCTTATCGTTACTGAATAATTTTATATAATTATAGCATGATGTTATCGTATTGCCCATTTGTTGTCAATATTTTTACTAAATATTTAAAAGTTTATCTTTAAACACCGTAAACATTTAAGAGTATATTTTTTATTTCATACAGCTTTTTAGACAGGTCAACATAGTATGTGTGGGGATTTTCAAATCTCTTTACTTCGTCCCACAAAAGTTCAATCTGTGCCTTGCAGTATTGAGCAATTTCCTGAATTGACGGTGACTCATACACGCATTTTCCTTTTTTAAATATCGGCACAAGCAATTCCTTTGCGGTAAAGTCAGTCAGCGTCTTGGTTTTCCATGTTGCATTTGAATCAAAAATAGTGTGCGGCTTTGAGCTGTCAACCACCTCATCATATACGCAAAGCTCATCCGCAAGAGCCTTGCCGCTCTCGTTGTCATAATATCTGTAAACTTTCTTGAAGTGGGGATTTGTAATTTTAGCGGTATTTTCACTGACCTTGATTTTCGGTACTACCTCTCCGCCCTCGTTTTCAACTGCAACAAGTTTATAAACTCCTCCGAATACGGGAGAGCTTGATGAAGTAATCAGTCTCTCGCCTACTCCGAAAGTATCCACCTTGGCCCCCTGCATCATCAGGTCGCGAATAAGGTATTCATCAAGTGCGTTTGACGCAGTTATCTTACAGTTTTGAAGTCCTGCATCATCAAGCATTTTTCGTGCTTTCTTTGAAAGATACGATATATCGCCCGAATCAAGCCTTATAGAAAATTCCGTCTTCCCCTTTGGGACAAGCACTTCTTTAAACACTTTAATGGCGTTAGGAACTCCGCTTTTCAGAGTATTATATGTATCTACCAAAAGCGTTGGGTTGTCGGGATAAAGCTCACAATACGCCTTAAATGCGTCATATTCGCTGTCAAACATCTGAATCCACGAATGAGCCATTGTTCCTCCCGCGGGCACGCCGTACAGCTTGTCCGTAAGAGTGCATGCAGTACCGACACAGCCTCCTATATACGCAGCTCTTGCTCCGTCAACAGCCCCGCTCACTCCCTGTGCACGTCTTGAGCCAAACTCGATTACAGCCCTGCCCTGTGCGGAACGCACTATTCTGTTTGCCTTGGTTGCTATGAGGGTCTGATGATTGAAAGTCAGCAAAACAAAAGTTTCTATAAGCTGTGCCTCTATGGCGGGCGCCTTAACTGTCATTATCGGCTCATTGGGGAATACAGGTGTTCCCTCAGGTACAGCGTATATATCTCCGGTAAATTTAAAATCTTTGAGATAAGAGAGAAAATCCTCATCAAAAATCCTTTTAGAACGCAAAAACTCTATATCGCTATCCTCAAACCGAAGATTTTTTATGTAATCTATAACCTGTTCCAATCCTGCGGCTATTGCAAAACCTCCGTTATCCGGAACCTTACGGAAAAATACATCGAAATATACATTTTGTTTATAAAAACCGTTTTTAAAATATCCGTTCGACATTGTAAACTCATAAAAATCGCAGAGCATTGAAAAATTTTTCTCTTCCATTTGCAGCCTCCTGAAATAAAATAAATAAAATTGCATTTAATCTGCTTTTAACCTGTGTTAAACAAGGTTTTATATTCTGCCGATTATCGGCTTAAACTCTTTTTTATAGTTTATTCCTTTTTGTAACTTTTGTAAAGAAAAAAATATTTACAAAAGGCGTATTTGCGTAGTATAATCAAATAAATACAAATGGTGGTGTTATTATGACAAACAGCAAAATTAAGCTATGTCCTTTTTGCGAAAGTCCTATGATTCTTATACAGGACGACACAAATATCGCAACGCCGTATCTTGAGTGCTCAACCTGCGGCTTGAAATTTGAGCTTGAGGGCTTTGATGAAAATCCGGTGGAAATAAAGGTAAACTGATATGAAGAAATGTCTTATTGTTGTTGACTATCAAAACGATTTTGTCACAGGCTCTCTCGGTTTTGAAAAAGCTGCGTTGATAGATGAAAAAATCGCAAAAAAAATTAACGACCGCCGCCAAAGCGGTTGGGAAATTATTTTTACATTTGACACACACGACAATAACTATTTAAATACAAACGAGGGCAAAAAATTGCCTGTCAAGCATTGTATTAAAGGAACCGACGGTCATAAGCTTTACGGTAAGACGGCGACAATGCTATGCGAAAACGACAGGTGTTTTTTAAAAAACAGCTTTGGTTCCTCTGAGCTTTTTGATTTTCTTAAAAACGGTGGCTTTGACACCGTTGAGCTTTGCGGCGTTGTAACAAATATTTGTGTAATTTCAAATGCGGTGCTTGCTAAAACGGCACTTCCGCAGGCTTCTGTGGCAGTGGATTCTGCTTGTGTCGCATCAAATGACGATGCCTTGAACGATGCGGCTCTTGCAGTAATGCAAAGCCTGCAAATTGATATTAAATAAGCCTGCGATACAGTTTAAACAAAAGGAGAAGCTGAATTATCAGCTTCTCCCGTACCGCAAATTTATGTTTACTGCTCAATCACTTTTGCAAATGTGACGGTTGTGTATCCTTCGCTGTAATCAAGTGAAAGTGTCAGATTTCCGTTGTCATATGAAAGTTTGTGGGACTGTCCGTTAATTTCAATGTCAACCGAAGTACCGTTAAATGTGTAGTCAGCCTCTTCGGTAATTCCGGCAATGGTTGCAGAACATGTACCGTTTTCTTTAAATACAAATCCGAATTCATCTTTTTCTATACCGAGTTCTTCATATTTCACCGTAGAACCGTCAATTGTCGCCGTTGTAGGTACCCATTCACCGACAATTTCAAGATTTTTATTATCCGAACACCCAAAAAGCATAAATAAAAGTGACACAACGCATATTAATATGGAAACCGCATTTTTACCCATAACATTCTACCGCCTAACACTTACTTTTGATAATTTTAACATCATTAATAAATTTAGTCAAATTTTATATGCATATAAATTGAGGCTCTAATCGCAAATAATCTATAATATATTTGCAAAACGCAAGAAAAACAGTTGTTTTTATGCAAAAATATGTTCATATTTAGTAATCATAATTTTTAAAAAGATTTTTTTGCAATTTTTAGAAAGAAAAATTGCATTTTGTATTGAAAAATAAAATAATAGATGTTATAATGTTGTAGTATCTTCAAGATGTGATACTACATGCATTTTAAATTAATTAAAAAGGAGTAGATTTTATGTCAACAAAAGCTTATTATCCGTTGAATGAAATCGGCAAAGGCAAGCCCGGTTTCTCAAAGACAAGGTCAATTATTGAAGCTGCATTCTACGGCAACAATGTTGTACCTGTTAACACACTTAAAGAAGCATATAACCTTGCAAAGAACTCTCCCGGTACCATCGTTACCGATATGCCCGTTTACAGAGGCGAAGAATTCGGTCTTGACAAAGACGCAAAGGTTCTTCTCTTTAACGACGGTGCTATCACAGGCAGATATGCTGCTGCACGCCGCATTGCTGGCGAGCCCGGCGTTGACTGCGAAGCTTTGGACAAGGTTGTTATGGACGCTGTTTACAGCGCTCGTTATAAAAAGATGTACCACGCTACCTGCTTTGCAGGACTTGACCCTGAATTCATGGTTAAGGTTCACCTCCTCATTCCAGAGGGTGAAGAAAACATTATGTATTCTTGGATGCTCAACTTCCAGTACATGTCTGACGAATATGTAAAAATGTATAAGGAGTCAAAACCCATCGGTGACGGTAAAGAGCCTGACATTTATATTTTCTCTGACCCGCAGTGGACTCCTGTTGAGAATCCCGGCGTAAGCTTTGATTGCCTCAGCGACCCCGCTAAGAAAACTCTCTGCTACTTCAACACAGACACAAACTGTGCTTGTATCCTCGGTATGAGATATTTCGGCGAGCATAAGAAGGGCACACTTACAATGGTATGGGCTATCGCTAACCGCAACGGCTATGCATCATGCCACGGCGGACAAAAAGAGTATCTCCTTGATGACGGCAGAAAGTATGTTGCTTCTGTTTACGGACTTTCCGGTTCAGGTAAGTCAACACTTACTCACGCAAAACACAACGGCAAGTATCAAATTAAGGTTCTTCACGACGACGCATTCATTATCAACACCGATACTTGCGCATCAATCGCTATTGAACCGACATACTTTGATAAAACAGCCGATTATCCTACAGGCTGTCCCGACAACAAGTATCTCCTTACAGCTCAGAACTGCTCCGCTACTCTTGATGAGGACGGCAAGGTTCAGCTTGTAACAGAGGATATCAGAAACGGTAACGGCCGTGCTATTAAGTCAAAGCTTTGGTCACCTAACCGTGTTGACAGAATTGACGCTCCCGTTAACGCTATATTCTGGATCATGAAGGATCCTACAATTCCTCCTGTTGTAAAGCTCAAGGGTGCTTCACTCGCATCTGTAATGGGAGCTACGCTTGCTACAAAGAGATCATCCGCTGAAAGACTTGCTCCCGGCGTTGATCCCAACAAGCTCGTTGTTGTTCCTTATGCTAACCCGTTCAGAACATACCCGCTCGCTAACGACTACGAAAAGTTTAAGAAGCTCGTTGAAGAGAAGAATGTTGACTGCTACATTGTTAACACAGGCGACTTTATGGGTAAAAAAGTTCAGCCAAAGGATACACTCGGAATCCTCGAAGCTATTGTTGAGGGCAAGGCTGAATTTAAGAAGTGGGGTCCGTTCTCTGACATCGAAATCATGGATTGGGAAGGCTTTGTTCCCGATATGAACGATGCTGAGTATGTATCACAGCTCAAGGCTCGTATGAACGACCGTGTAAACGAAATCAAGGCTTTTGCTGTTGAAAAAGACGGTTATGACAAGCTTCCTGATGACGCACTTGAGGCTATTCAGAAGGTTGTTGACGAACTTAAATAATCTTTCCGACTTATTAATATACAGAGCGGATACCATTTGTTTGGTATCCGCTCATTATTTTTGTTGTATTACACATAAAATGCAAAAGAATTATGTTGAATATTTCTGTTACATACTTTTACTCTGTGATTATCGATATATCCGTGTTTATTTACACAACGACAAGTAATCGTAAATTTAATATATAATATAAAACCGCAATACACATACCGTAAACCCTATTAAAAGTAAAAAACAAAGCGGACTGCAAAAGCAGTCCGCTGTTTTATGTGTTAATACTTATTACCAAGTACCGTAAAGATGATGCCAAGACTCATCAATATCAGGCAAAGCGTAGAAGTTAAGAGCTACACCGTCAAAGAGAATATCAACAGTCTGACTGTCGTTGTTTCCAAAGATTAAATAATCTATGTTTGACGGAACTTCTACCGAGAAAACATCCTCGCCGTAATCGTTTGTTTCTACATATGTCATTTCGGTTCCCGGCCAAGCTACAGGACCGTCCTCGCCGTCAGACCAGTAGTAACAATAGATTGTACCGGTCCAGTGCTGTGAGTTTGAGAACTTCACTGTGTAGGTATCCGGAACGGGCGTAGTTGTCGGCTCTGTTTCAGGAACTGTTGTCGGAGCAGTTGTCGGCTCTGTTTCGGGAACAGTAGTGGGCTGAGTTGTAGGTTCTGTTGTGGGATTTTCAATAGTTACATACTGACCTACTCTGCCTGTATCTTCGTACTCAGCACAGTACATCTGAATCAATGAAGCATCCTTTACCGAAACTCTCATATCGCCGTCACAATCGGCTGCAATGATCTGATTTTCATCTAATGTTATAAGCTCGCTTATATACTTTTGAACCATTGACGCATCACCTATTGCAACTCTTCCGTCGCTGTTTACATCTCCTATGAGAATCTTATCAGTTGACGGGGTTGAAGGATCTGTAGGCTGAGTCGGCTCTGTTGAAGGCTTTGTTGGCTCTGTCGGAATATCCGATGAAGTATAGAGGTAAACAACATTTGTTATACCTGCGGCGTAATTGCCCTGTGCATTTGACGGAACAATCACATCATTTCTGCCGGAAAGTGCCGATGTTGTATAGGACTCAGAGCTCGTTACCTTTGTCTTATTATCAACAACATCGTCAGCAATTTTCTGACCTGTTGCCATGTCGATGTGGCTTGTGATTACCGTGCTGCTGAATGTAAGAACCTTATTTTGGATCCAAGCTTCGCCTGAAACAGGGTATCCTGTTTCGCCCTGACCCGGCTCCTGAGCACTGCCGGATGACGGATGGAACATAACATATGCGCTTCCTGCCGGTACATCACAAACATACCAGTTGCCGCCTTCGCTTGTCATCTGTGTCGCTGATGCCCAAACTCCGTTTGGCTCATCGCCGCTGTCCGTATAAGCGTAGCAGCGAACATCTGCCCAACCGTTTGAATTGTAATAGTGAACCCTTGATGTTGTTACACCGAGTTCCTTGTATTTAAATGTAATTGTTTTATCAACACCTGTAAATGTTCCGTAAGTCTGTGCAGGATAATTGTCAGTGTCAAGCTGATAGCCCTGTACATTCGCTACAGGAATTTCGTAGGTATCTCCCTCTCTTAAATGATAAGAAGTAGAATCCTTAATTTCAGTGCCGTTTGCGTCAACATATTTAACGGTCAGATATCCCGAAGGAATACCGGTTGCCTTGTAAACAAATGTTACTGTGTAATTTTCACCGCCTACGACTGTACCTGAAACAGTACCCTCTGTACGAACGAGTTCATAGTCAAAAAGTATTGTGCTGTCAGGAATAGCACGGTATGTTGAACCCTCTCTGTATTTTGAAGTAGATGTCTTGAGAACATCTCCGTTTTCGTTTACATGATTGATTGTGAGAGTGCCGTAGTTGATTTCGGGAGCCTCAAAATTATCAAATGTAGAACTTTCAACTAAAACAGCAGAGCTTCTTGCCGGAATAGAGTATACATTGCCGTCAACCGTTCCGAGGCTCTCAAGTCCTGCGTTTTTGCCGTCAGCAACTATGGTCCAGCCGCTGCCGTCAAGTGTGATGTCATAAGATCTTGTACCGCTGTTTACAAGTACGCAAACCTTACCCCACTCGCCCGGAGTTGAGTTTGTATATGTGTAAGCAACAACATATCCGGAGCTTGACTGGAATGTAGGTGTGCTGAAAAACTTTGTTGTGAGTGGCGAATAATTCTTTCTTATCTCAAGGAGTCCCTTGTAATAACCAAGAACATCGGAGTATGTTTCAGCTCTTGTCCAATCAATTGCGTTGATTGCGTCGCTTGACTTATAGCTGTTGTGATCGCCCTGCTTTGTACGGCAGAACTCAGTACCTGCATTTGCAAACGGAATACCCTGTGATGTCAAAATAAGAGTCAGGGCATTCTTGTGCTGTCCCTTAAGAGAATCAGATGTAAGATTCCAGTTGCTTGAACCGTTACTCTTTACAATCTTATCCCAAAGAATAAGGTTATCGTGGGCATCGGCATAGGCAATGGTCTGTGAAGGTGCCTTAGCACTAAAGCCTTTACCCTGAATACCTCTTACTACTGTGGATGTCTTGCTTGTTACACCCTGTACATATCCCTTAGAAGCGTCGTTTGTGCCGCCCTTTATTGCATCACGGAAGGAGTCGCAGAACATACCTACTCTTGCGTCAAGCTGAGAAGCTCTTGCCTGTGAGCAGCCGTCAGAGATAGCAACTGTACCGCCTGTCCAAGGCTCGCCGTACATGAGAATCTTTTCGCCTGAACCGTCGGCATAAAGGTTGTCAAGCTCGTTTCTGATGGTATTCATTGTTGTAATGTCATGAATACCCATAAGGTCAAAACGGAAACCGTCAATATGGTACTCCTCTGCCCAGTATTTTACGGAGTCAATCATGTACTTTCTGTACATGAGCTTATCGGACGCAGTTTCGTTGCCGCAGCCGGAACCGTTTGAATATGTGCTTGCATTTGTTTTTCTGTAGTAGTAACCCGGCACCGTCTTTGAAAGGCAAGAACCCTCGGTTGTGTAGGTGTGGTTATAAACAACATCCATTACAACTGAAATTCCTCTGTCATGAAGTGCCTGAATCATCTGCTTAAATTCGGTAATTCTTGTGTTACCGTCATAAGCGTTGCTTGAATATGAACCCTCGGGAACATTGTAGTTCTGCGGGTCATAACCCCAGTTACGGTTGGAAGATGAGCTTGCAACAGACTCGTCAACCGACTGGAAGTCGTAAACCGGAAGAAGCTGAACACAGTTTATGCCCTGCTCTACCAGATAATCGATACCTGTTGAAACAGCATCGTCACTTGTGTCTGAATTAAGCTTTGTGCCGCCCTCGGCAAAAGCAAGATATTTGCCCTGATTTTCAGCGCTTACGCCTGATGTTTTTGAAGCCGAGAAGTCACGCACATGTACTTCCCATACTACAGCTTCCGATGCACTGTCAAAGAGGACATGCTCATCATTTTCCCAGCCATCGGGGTCAGTTGAATCAAGGTCAACTACCATTGAGCGGTTGCCGTTTACGCCGACAGCCTTTGAGTAAACATCCTGTGTTTCGTTTGTTTGACCGTTTACGGTTACAAGATATGTATAGTAAACATCCTTGTAATCACCTGTAAGCGTTGTTGACCAAACGCCCGTTGATGAATTTTTGGTAAGCGGATATGTTCCGATTACACCGGCACCTGATTCGCTGTCCGAACCTGTTTTGTAAAGTTTTACCTTTACATCGGTTGCTTCAGGTGCCCATGTTTTCCAAGTAGTCGAGGTTTTGTTGTAAACAGAACCAAGACCCGTTTCATTGTATGCCCTCTCAGCATAGTCCTCCAGATAGCTTGCATTGTAGTAGCTACCCGCAGAAACCTCGCTGTCGGTTGTGGCCGCAGCGGCTGCATATGAAGCCATACCTGTCATCATTGCAGCAGAAAGCAGCAGTGATAACGGTTTTCTGAATTTCATAGTTCTCACTCCTTATAAAATACACTAAAAAGCATAGTGCGTTTATTATATTCTACCAATTTTTTTTAATATATTTTTCTTGATAAGAATTATAACATTCTTGTGCCGCCAAACTTTCAGGCCTAAATTTATGCATATTATACAAATTATTCTTATTTACCATTAAACCAAAAAACTATAATTCACATATTTATGACAACTTTTTCTTAACTCCTGCAATTTCGCTTAAAAACACGGTAATACAAATGATACTTGTAACAACGGTCAGAACAGATACTGCCTTTGCAGCATAGGAAATCGGAACAATATCTCCATAGCCCACGGTGGCAAATGTAACCGCCGTATAATAGAACATATCAAAAATATTATTTTCTGCGCCTGAAAACGAACCTCTGTCATACACAACACAGGCAAATGACATAAGCGTCAAAATCACCAGAAACAGCACAATCGTCAAAAATACAGATTTCCACAAATTTTTCAGCGTTATCATACTGTCTGCTGCCGTTGCCTCTTTAAGTACAAGTATCATAGCGATGAGCATTATTACATAACAGCATAAAAGAAAACTTTCTATCATTATAAAGTGATATATATCAATACCTGTATGTTTTACCGAGCAAATGTATATACAAAAGAAACCAATAATAAATACAAGAGAAGAAAAAATAACATTAAGCGACGGACTGCTAACATTTATTATTTTTCTTAGCAGACAAGACGCAAATAAAGTTAACTCAAACAAAACAAACACCGATACAACAGCTGCTGCCGCCGAAATCAAAACCGCTGTTGCGGGAAGCATAACCGAGCTTAATTTCAATGTTAGAAAAATCCACGCCGCTGCCGAAACAACTGCGTATGTCAGTTTTATTTTCTTTCCTTTTATAAGCAATTTATGCCGTTGCGTTACAGGTAATTCAGCGAAGTTTCTTCCCTGTCTGTCAACTTTTGCTATGTCGCATCGGCTTAGCTTTAAACTCATTATCATTGCAAGAATTACATAAACCCCCGAAAGGCATAATAAAAAATTTTTTGTTAAAAACTCAACCAATTGGTATACCCCCTCTTATTGCAAAGGATAAATAAAAATACGGTATTTACTCTGAATTTTTATTTTATGTAATATTATCTCTTATAAAATTTTTATATATTTTTATATAAAAATTATATAATATGTATATTTTTATTTCAATCATTTAACATAATTTTTTTACTTTTTGTCGTTAAATTGAGTATTATGTAATTTAGTAACTAAAATCAGAGTACTTAACACGGAGATTTTTATGTGATAAATTTGACATTTATACCAACTATTGTTAAAATATTTATTGTTCTTTAAAATTTTTAAAAGGGGCGCATTATATGCACTATATTTTAAACAAAACCAATTCGGTTTTAGGCAATATGTACGGCATAGATATAGTAAAGGATAATACTGTTATAAAATCTTTCACTTCCATATCGAACTGCCGCAAGGACATTTCAAAACTTGCAGATATGTGTAACGAGCTTAATATTGAGCCTTGCCATTTTGAGTACATTGTAGAAGATTATTTAACCGATTATACCGTATAAAGTTTAAACAAAACAATGGACTTGCCCGATCATTTATGCTACAATAGACGCGGTGATTATATGATATGCAATCTCTGCCCGAGGAAATGCGGCGCCTGCCGCACCGAACACCAGGGAAACGGCTTTTGCGAATCGGGAACACTGCCTGTTGTTGCAAGAGTGGCTCCTCATTTCGGAGAGGAACCGTGCATAAGCGGAACAAACGGCAGCGGTGCCGTGTTTTTTTCGGGCTGTACAATGAAATGCGTGTACTGTCAGAACTACGAAATTTCAGCGGGTCACAAGGGCAGGACGATAAGCGTCTCAGAGCTTGCCGACTGCTACAAAAGGCTTGAGGAGCAGGGCGTCCATAACATTAATCTTGTAACTGCCGATCACTATGTACTTGCGGTTGCAAAAAGTCTTGAGCTGTACAAGCCCTCAATTCCGATTGTCTATAATTGCAACGGATACACAAGTCCGAAAACACTTTCAATTCTCGACGGTCTCATTGACATTTATCTGCCCGATTTTAAGTATTCTGATGATGCGCTTGCCGTTAAATATTCATCGGCACCCGACTATGTCAATACCGCGTCAGCCGCAATTAAGGAAATGATTTTTCAGGTTGGTACTCCTAAGCTTGACAGCAACGGTATTATGCAAAAGGGCGTAATTGTAAGGCATCTTGTTTTGCCGTCTCACACAAAAAACAGCATAAATGTGCTTGATATTTTAAAGCGTAGCTACGGAAATCAAATACTTGTCAGCCTTATGTGTCAGTATGTTCCCTGCGGGAGAGCAAAAGAGTTTCCTAAAATAAACCGTACTGTCACTCGCCGTGAGTACGACAAGGTAAAATCCGTGCTGTTTTCTCTTGATCTTGACGGATTTACACAGGACCTGTCGTCTGCAAGCACCGATTTTATACCCTCGTGGGATTTTTAAATTGCATATCATAACACAATTATACTGATTTTATGGGGGAAATTTATGAAAAAGTATGTTCTGGGAATACTGCTATGCCTTGCGATCGCAGTTCCTGCAACTCTCTTGGTTATGTTCATACCTGCGCTTGAGGTTATCGGCTCGGCTGTAATCGCAATTATTGTGGGAATGATTTTATCTCTTGTCATAAAAAACAAGGAACCTTTTTCGTCGGGAATTGCATTTACATCTAAAAAGATTTTGCAGTATGCCGTTATTTTGCTCGGTTTCGGACTTAACCTTGCCACAATCGGAAAAGTCGGAGCTACATCTCTTCCGATTATTATTTCAACTATCGCAACATCTCTTATTGTAGCTTTTATTATGTACAAGCTGCTCAAGGTGCCTTCAAAAACCGCAACGCTTATCGGCGTCGGCTCAAGCATCTGCGGCGGTTCGGCAATTGCCGCTACCGCTCCCGTAATTGACGCAGACGATGAGGAAATCGCTCAGTCCATATCGGTTATCTTCCTCTTTAATGTAATTGCGGCGCTCATTTTCCCGACGCTCGGAGGAATACTCGGAATGACAAACGAGGGCTTCGGACTCTTTGCCGGAACAGCCGTAAACGACACTTCCTCTGTAACTGCGGCCGCATCGACTTGGGATACCATGCACGGAACAGGCTCACAGGTGCTTGACTATGCAACTATAGTAAAGCTCACGAGAACACTCGCGATTATACCTATTACACTTGTTCTTGCCTTCGTAAGAATAAGAAAAGAAAAAACAGGTTCAAAGGCAAATATCAATATCAAAAAAATATTCCCTATGTTTATTCTCTACTTTGTCCTTGCTTCAGTAATTACAACGATTGTGACATCAGTTTGCACGGGACAGGCACTTGAAGTTGCAAATAATATTTTTGGATTTTTAAAACAGCTCAGCAAATTCTTTATCGTAATGGCAATGGCGGCAATAGGACTTAACACCAATATTGTAAAGCTCGTAAAAACAGGCGGAAAGCCGATTTTGCTTGGCTTTACCTGCTGGATTGCAATTACAGGCGTGAGCATTTTGATGCAGCACGTACTCGGAATTTGGTAATATAATTTAACACAGAAACTTAAAAGGACGGTTCAATATTGACCGTCCTTTTTGCTTTTATACTAATATCTATTCGTTTGTTTTTGAGCTAAACTTAAATGCTGTAAAGTTAAGTGCCAAAAATACCACTGCCGCAATTATTGAATATGCAAGCATAAATTCTGTCCCGACCTCGTTATCAAATAAATTCATTTTCAACGCAAATGTACTTTCAATACCGTCTGCAAACGCCCCGTTATCAATTCCTTTGAGCGACTCGTCAATTCTGTCTATTGCAGGAGCCATAAGCACATTTCGCATCATACCTGCAATATGTGAACCGGGTACAAGGTTTACTGCTGTCTGAATACTCTCATCAAACTGCGATACCGGAATGTACGCACCGATTACAAAACCTATTGCTACAGAAACCATTACGCCGAACGAATTAAGCGTTGAAGACTTTTTAAACGGTGACACAAAAAACATAAGGATTAAAGTTGAAGAAACAGAACCGAGTGCAGTTAATCCGTATATTAAAAGCACATCTGTCACTGAATAAATCAGTCCTCCGCTAAGCGACACAAACAAAAGACCTGCCGTAAGCAAAATTTCACTGAGCAATACTGTATTTATTACTGCTCCGCTGAAGTAGGACAAAACAACCGTACCGCTTTTTACAGGAGAAGCACCGTAATCAAAGTTAATTTTGTTCTGTCTGTCCGACACCATGACAGACAGCGAGTTGAGGGCTACGGTAACTACCGATGTACCGATAACTCCCGCTACCAGCCAAGAATTTATAAGTCCCTCTATATCCCTTGCCTCTACCAAACTTTCAAGCTCGCCTAGGGACGCTTTTATCATATCAACATAATTGCTTTTTAAAAACAGCAGATAAAGTCCAAGCACTATTATTTGGGTGAGCATGGAAATTACTATTGCCATCCTGTCCTTAAGGTACACCTTGATATTCCGCAATGTCATACCCTTGTATGCATAAAATGTTTTTTTCATTGCTATTCACCGAGCCTTTTTCCTGTAATTTTTAGGAATACATCGTCCATATTGCCTTTGATAACCTCATAATCACTGATTTGCGGATAAGATGTTACAAGCCTTGTCGCATCTGAGCTGTTTGAAATTTTGATTTTATATGCGTCTCCCACATACTCAAAATCAAGTCCCTCATTATTTAACAGCGTTTCTGCAAATTCTGATTTACGGGTGTACCACACAAAGCTGTTGCTTGCGTATTTCTTTTTGAGGTTATTGGGTGTGTCGCAAGCGGAGATTTTGCCCGAATCAATAATAACCACATTGTCGCAGTCGGAGGTTTCCTCCATATAATGAGTGGTCAAAAACACGGTAAGACCTGTTTCTTTCCGCAATTTGTTAATAATGCTCCACACCTGCATACGGGTATGAGGATCAAGACCTGTTGTCGGCTCATCCAAAAATAAAATTTTAGGGCGGTTAATCAAAGCTCTTACAATATCCACTCTCCTGCGTTGTCCTCCGCTTAAATTTATATACCGTCTGTCAAGCATACCGTCAAGTTCAAAAATTTCTGCGAGTGTTTTTATTCTGCTTTTTGCTTCCGATTTTGAAAAACCGTAATACGATGCACGGGAAATAAGATTTTCCTTTACCGTAAGCTGTTTATCAAGCACTGAATTCTGAAAAACTATTCCTATCAACTCTTTTATCCGTGCTTTTTGTTTGTCGAGGTCGTACCCCCCGATTTTTACACAACCGGATGTCTTTTCAAGGACAGTACAGAGAATATTGATTGTGGTTGACTTTCCGGCACCGTTTACTCCCAAAAATGAAAAAAACGAGCCCTCTTCAACGCTAAACGAAATATCTCTCACCGCACAAACATCTTTGTATTTTTTTACAAGGCTTTGCACCTCGATTATATTTTTCATTTTCATACCTCCTCATTTGGAAATCAAGCGGATAACTCAGTCGTCTTTTTCGTTTTCGTTAAATTTTTCCAATGCTTTATTGATATTCTCCGCCGTACTGTTATCTAAAAGCATGCTTATTACCCATACAAAAACATACACCAGCAGTATTACTCCGAATATCATTAAAGCGTCTGCTGCGTTATCATACCATTTAAGCAATGCACCCTCCGCCATAATAATTGCTTCTATCAAAGCGAAATGAATAACACATCTGATATGGAATTGCCTTTTTGTCGGTTCATTTTTAAAATAATACAAAAACGAAGGCAACGCACCTACCGCTCCCGTAAACATTATTTGCCAAGGCCACTGCGGCGGTATTGATTTAACCTCTCCGAAAAGATTAATGAAACTTGTTATAAACAATATACCGACTGTTATAATAAAAAAATGTCTGACCACGAGTTTTATCATATCTTTCATTTTTACACCTCACATTCCTATACGCTTTTTTAAAACAGGTACATACTGCCGAGAAATTATTACGCTCTCTCCGTTGACCAGCTTTGCTTCAAATCTGCCGTTGACCGAAGCCGACACCGAACGTATTTTTGAAATATTTAATATCATTGACTTTGAGCATCTAAAAAGATTTGTGTTTACAAACTGCTGTTCAAGTTCGTAAAGCTTGAGCCTGCTTTCATATACACCCTTTTTAAGACAAATAAAAGTTTTGTTATCTACCGACTCAATATAAAAAATATCCTTTGCCTCAATTCTATACATCTCATTATCGTAACTTCCGAGTACCGTCGTGTCGCTTCTTTTGAGGCGTTCAACTATTTTTAAAACATCATCGTTTATTTCTCGGCATTTAATTATTATCTCTTCGTCTTCCGACGCGTCAATTTGGGTAATTGTCACCTTAAACATCATCTGCCCTCCAAAGCTTAAATATCGACAATGTCATTATATCATATACAACCGCTGTTTCAATAAAAAAGCGGTAAGTTGCACCAACTGACAGGCAAGCTGCTTTTTACGCAAAAAAGTCGAGTGCCTCGACACGGGGTTCGGGCAGACAGGTTAATATTATCAAAACTTCTTTGCCCGACCGTTTTCGAGCAGTTTTCTATAAAGCAAAAAACCTGCGTAATCCACCGAATTACGCAGGTTTTGTCTTCTTTATTTAGTTTTTATTACATACTTTCGGGACAGGTTATGTTAAACATGGTAAGAACATTTTTAATCACGGCTCTTACGCAGTCACAAAGAGCCATTCTCGCCTGCATAAGTCCCTCGCTCTCACCCTTTACACGGCAGGCGTTATAGAACTTGTGGAAAAGGGTTGCAAGACCCGTAACATAACGGGTAATCTTTGTGGGGTCATAGTCCTTTGCGGCACTTATTATCTCGCTTGTATATGACGCAAGATGATTTATAAGTTCACGCTCCTCTTCCGCTGTCAAAAGTGCAAGTTCCTCATCGCTGCACTGACGGGGTGTAATTCCGTCCTTTGCAAGCGATTTAAAAATACTGCAAATTCTTGCGTGTGCATACTGAACATAGTAAACGGGATTCTGATTATCCTGACTTACTGCAAGGTCGAGGTCAAAATCCATCTGCGTATTTGCCTCTCTCGTATTAAACAAAAATCTTGCACTGTCAACAGGCACTTCATCAAGCAAATCGCCGAGCTGTATCGCCTTGCCCGTACGCTTGCTCATTCTTACAAGCTCGCCCCCCTTTACAAGCTTTACAAGCTGCATAAGCACAACATTGAGCTTATCTCCGTTATAGCCGATTGCGTCCATGGCACCTTTCATTCTCATGACATGGCCGTGATGGTCGGCGCCCCAAACATCGATAAGAGTTGTAAATCCTCTGTCAAATTTATTTTTATGATATGCAATATCCGCCGTAAAGTAGGTAGGATTGCCGTTTTGACGGATAAGTACATCGTCCTTTAGCTCAAGGTTATCTATGTATTTTTGACTCTTGCCCTCTTTGAGCAGCTTATCGGTGAGAACCTGCTTGTTTTTGTACCAAACAGCTCCCTCTTTCTCATATGTAAGACCTTTTTGCGTAAGCAAATCAACTACCGCCTTGACAGCACCGCTCTTGTGAAGCTCGCTTTCAAAGAACCACTTGTCATAAAAGATTTTGTACTTTGCCATATCGTCCTGCATCTTTTTGATGTTTTTCGGCAGTGCGTATCCGACAAGTGCATTCTTACGCTCCTCGCTTGAAACATTCACAAGACTGTCGCCGTATTTGTCGGCATATTCCTTTGCAAGCTCCGTTATATCGGCACCCTGATAGCCGTCCTCGGGAAATTCAATCTCATCTCCCTTAAAAATCTGGAGATAACGAGCCTCAAGCGAACAGCCGAATTTTTCAATTTGATTTCCTGCGTCGTTTACATAGAACTCACGCCAAACTCTGTAGCCTGCCTTGTCAAGCACCGCAGCAAGGCAATCGCCGAGTGCTCCTCCCCTTGCGTTTCCCATATGCATAGGTCCTGTGGGATTTGCCGACACAAACTCAACCATTACCTTTTCGTCGCCCCCGAATTCGCTCCTGCCGTAATTTTCGGGGTCATTCTGAATTTCACGGATAACATTTGAATAAAACTGAGCTCCGAGGAAAAAGTTTATAAACCCAGGTCCCGCCGTTTCAAAACGCTCGCACATCGTTCCCTCAAGCTCAAGATTTGCGGTAATAGCCTGCGCAATTTTAAACGGAGGCATTTTAAATGCCTTGGCACCTGCCATAGCCGCATTTGTCGCAAAATCGCCGTGGCTTCTGTCCGCAGGGGTTTCTATTATAAATGCAGGAAGCTCCGCCTTGGGAAGCTCCCCGTTTTCAATCGCCTTGTTAATCGCGTTTGTTATCGCCTTTTTAAGCATATCGACCGCTTTTGCATAAGTATCCATTAATCTTCCTCATTCCTGTTATTATTTTCTTCTATCTTTATTTCAAATTTGTTTTCACTTACAAGATCTGCGTTAAAGTCAAGCGTGTAACTCACTTCAAGCGTTCCGCCCTGTTCGTTGAGGCAGTTTTTTAAAGTTTTTGTAAAAACACCTATCATTAAATCTCCCGCAGCAGTATGATACAAGCACTGATGACGCCTGCCTTTTTCAAGTATAAGGCGTGACTGCATAGGCCCCTTTCGAGAGATTGTAACCGTGTTTTTCTCAACCTTTATCAGATTATCAAAAAAGCTTTCGGGAGCGTCTTCGTCATATTCCTTGTAACCTATGTAGCAGTGATCTCTTTTCATTAAATAGTTGCCAGTGGTGATAACCTCAATTTTGTCTGTTTCACCGTCAACAATCTGTTCTCCGATTATCGAAATCAGATATTTTCCATTATCCGCCATATCTTTACCCATAACCCAATTAATAAAGCTCAATATTAATCTGCGTTACCGAATGTTCCATATCTCTGCCGAGAAAAAGTCCCGCAACGCTTTCAAATCCGTCGGGAGTATCGCTTACAAAAAACTCCGGTTTTTTCCGTGTGGTATCCTCATTTAAAAGGTTTTTCTCTCTGAGTATTTTAGCAGAGTAAAGTGCTGTTTCATATCCCGAATCCACAAGCTCAACCTTATCCCCCATAAAGTCGGATATTGCGTCGGCAAGCAATGGATAGTGCGTACAGCCGAGTATCAGCGTGTCGACCCCTTCGCTCTTAAGCTCAGACAAATAGCGTCTGACTACAAGACGAACTATCTGATCGTCACGGCGTATGAACCCGCTCTCAACAAGAGGGACAAAAAGCGGACAAGCTTGTTCAAAAACCTTGAAATTTTTATTTAACTTTTCAAGTCTGAGCTTGTAGCTGTGGCTTCCGATAGTTGCGGCAGTACCGATAACGCCGATTTTGCCGTTTTTTGTTTTGTGAGCCGCTGCAAATGCCGTGGGATTTACTACACCCGTATACGGCACAGACAATGAGCTTTCAAGCTCATCTCCCGCTACCGAACTCACCGTGCCGCAGGCGGCAACAATCATTTTTACATTATTTTTGAGTAAAAACGAAGCATCCTGAAATGCATATTTTTTTATGGTATCATTGCTTCGGGTACCATAAGGCACTCTGCCCGTATCGCCGAAATATATAATTTTTTCATTGGGCAGAATGTGCAAAAACTCTTTTACTGCACTCAGTCCGCCGAGTCCGGAGTCAAAAACTCCGATTGCGTTTCGGGATGACATACTAAAACCTCTTTTTTGTTATATATACAAACTAAATAATAACACAACAAGTCGATTGTTGCAAGTATAATTGCATTATTTATGTAAGCTATACTGCACAATTATAATGTACCTATTTGCGTTTTGCAAACCCTTTGACAAATCACATAATAAATTGTATAATTGCAATTAAAGGTAAATTACAGATTAATCCGAAAGGAAGATTGTTTTGGAATATAAAAAGGCTTTTGATTTAATTGTCGGCAAGGTCGAGGCAGAACTTGTCAAGGACGGATATACGAAGCAAAAAGTTGCCGCAGAAAATGACAATGAGCTTGCCGCTCTTTTTACAAGTCAGAATATTGCGTACTCGGTTATATATATAAAAGATAAACAGCAAATGGTGCTTCGCTCATGTACAATGACGGAGGACGGCCCCGACAACGAATGGAAAACCCTTGCGACATGGCTGTATGACGACGAGTTTGCAAATCAAAAGGACGCGGAAAGTATAGCGAACGACTTTATCGAAGGAGTTTCAGGCGCTGTCGCTATCAAGCGTGCAAAGCAGGTAAAGCAAAAGAAAAAGAAAGACGATGACGGAACAGCCACACCGAAATTTCTTGCAAAGCGTTTTGTGACATATTTTCCCGAGTTGAGAGATGAAATCAAAAACGAAGAGGACTGCTACTTCCCGTTTAGAGGCGCAACATTTGCGAAAGAACATATTGTAAGCAAAGTTGAAAATTATATTAAGAGAGCAAGCAAACCTGAACTTGAGAAAATTGCGGGAGTATTTAATGTTCAGTACGGCAACGGCGATGTTGATACACGCTCTGTTATAACCATAGTGATTTTAAACGGTCTAAGCGAGGAGTCATATAACTGTATCTATGAATATTTTGATGATGATCTCAAAAAAGCGTCAAAAGCCGCTCTCAAGTATAAAAATAAGACTGTAAAGCCCGAAAAGCCTAAAAAGAAAAATGTTTCAAAGGCTTCAAATCTAAAAAATACTAAATCTAGCAGTTGACAAATTATAATAACGGTATATAATGATAATAACGGTTGTCTTCGGGGCGGAGTGAAATTCTCCACCGGCGGTTATAGTCCGCGAACAAGCTTTTGCTTGCCGAGTCTGTGAAATTCAGACACCGACGGTTATAGTCCGGATGCGAGAAGAATCGGCTTTTGCTCTTGAGCTTTTGTTTCGGAGCATTGCAGGTTGTTTGATTTAAAGCTTCGCAGATTGACTGCGGAGCTTTTTTATTTATAAAATTTCCTCGGCAACCGAAAAAGGAGGATTTTTATGACAAACACAAAAGAAAACAAACAAAAACTTACCTCACCTGCCGAAAGCTCGTACAGAGTAAAAAAGACGGTAATTTTGGCTCTTATCTGCGCCATGGCATACGCCGTGGTACTTGTGTGCAGACTTCCCATTATTCCTGCCGCACCGTATCTGGATTTGGAATTTAAGAGCGGAATCATTCTAATCGGTTCTTATATTTTCGGACCGCTTTCGGGACTTGTAATGTCTGTTGTAATCTGTCTTTTGGAAATGGTAACGGTAAGCGACACAGGTGTGATAGGCTGTATTATGAATGTGCTCGCAAGCGTATGTCTTGTTTGCCCCGCAGCTTTTATTTACAAAAAAAGAAAAACGACCGCAGGAGCTGTAATAGGTATTATTGTCGGTGCAATATTAATGACGGTTGCAATGGTGCTTTGGAACTACATTCTGACACCCATTTATCAGGGTATTCCGAGAGAAGCTATTGTACAAATGCTTCTTCCAGTATTTGTTCCGTTTAATTTGCTCAAAGCGGGACTTAACGGAGGACTTGCGCTGTTTATTTACAGATTTGCGCTTGAAGCTTTGCAAAAATCAAACCTTATACCAAAACAGCAGATTAACGATAAAAACAAAAAAGGCGCTGTAATCGGAACGGTTGTAATATCAATACTCATTATTGCAACCTGTGTTTTGACAATTCTTGCTATTAACGGAGCTTTTTAATTTTTTATTGACAAAACAATATATAGTGTTATAATAAAGTAGCAAACAAAATGTTTGTAATTTCACAGAGTAGAAATTTGTGCGTGAAGTGTTCTGCGGACGGGGAGTTGCCGCAGAAACGAAAGAGGTATCCTCTGCGGTGCAGATTTCGCATCCCGCTGTTACTTTGGGTTTTTAAGCGGGCAGTTTTCCTGTCCGCTTTTTTATTTCCTGAAGCAACATAGCAGGTTTAAACTGCCGCCGCTGTCGGTTTTGAGCTGACTTGCGGTGACAAAGGTAATTCAGGAGGTAAGAAAATGTCAGCAATCAAAAAACTCAAAGGCTCTTTTGGAGAAATGAAAAATATTCATTCACTCACGGCAGTAGCGATGTTGCTTGCACTGAGGGTAGTACTGGGAAGGGTCGCAAACGCAACCCTGCCGTTTTTTGGAAACAACGTAAAACTAAGCGGCGCGTTTTTGCCGATAGCTATAGCAGGTTCGATTTTCGGTCCCGTTGCAGGTGCGGTTGTGGGTGCTTTCGGAGACATAATTTCTTTTATCATCGTTCCCACAGGCGGCGCATATTTTCCCGGTTTTACAATAAGCGGACTTTTGACGGGACTTATTTACGGATTGGCATTTTACAAAAACAAGGTTACCGTTTTCCGTACAATAATCGCTTGGGCTGTCAATATGATTTTGGTAGAAACTTTTCTTGCCGCATTCTGGCTGTGTGTTCTTCAGGGGAATTTGTCGAGCGGAATGTACTTAACGCTTCTCGGTACAAGATTTATAAGCGTAGCAATAAAATGTGTTCCCGAAATTTTGTTAATTTTTGCTGTGGGCAAGCTTGCATCAAAAATTAAAATTCCCAACAGATTAAAGGCTTAACACAAATAAGTACCTATCAGCCGAATTCGCATATCAGCGGTTCGGCTTTTTGTTTTATGCATATTATATATAACGGTAAAAATTTTTTATACAAAATGTAGAAAATATCGAAGAATTTGACTTTGAGTTGAATTTTTGCGATTTAGTGCTAAAATACTTATTAGACTGAATTTTTAGGATAGGATGAGGTGTATTTTGTGGAAACACTTGATATTTTAAGAGCCCTTGCCATAATACTCGTTGCGGCAAAAATTTGCGGACTTATTATTAGAAAACTCAGAGGGCCGCAGGTTGTGGGCGAAATTATTGCGGGTCTTATTGTAGGACCCTGCATTTTCAACTTTGTACAGTATGACGGATTTATTTCGGGAATGGCCGAAATAGGCGTAATACTTCTTATGTTTGCGGCCGGTCTTGGAACCGACCTGAAAGAGCTTATAAAAACGGGCTTTGCCGCGCTTATGATAGCTATAGCGGGAGTTGTAGTTTCTATTATCGGCGGTGCAGCCGTTTACCTGGCATTTGGCTTCGGAGAGCCTGATTCACGAATGCTCGAGGCGATATTTATCGGAACAATCCTTGCCGCCACATCCGTAAGCATTACCGTTCAGGCTTTAAAGGAGATGGGACAGCTAAAGGGAAAGGTCGCTACTACTATCCTTTCCGCTGCAATCATTGATGATGTAATAGGAATTGTACTCCTTACGGTCGTAATCGGCTTTAAGGATCCATCGATAGAGCCTGCACAGGTCGGCATTAACATCTTGCTGTTCTTTGTATTCGCATTTATCGTCGGATTTGCACTATACTTCTTGTTTAAATGGCTTGACAAGCGCTGGCCTCATTCAAGAAGAATCCCGATTTTCGGCCTTGTGCTTTGCTTTGCGTGTGCGTACTGTGCCGACAAATACTTTGGAATTGCCGATATAACAGGCGCTTATGTTGCTGGTATTATTCTTTGTAATATTAAGGACTCTCATTACATTGAAAGAAAAATGGATGTCAGCTCATATATGATTTTCGGGCCTGTATTTTTTGCGAGCATAGGACTTCAAACAAGCTTTGATAATTTTGATTTATCCATGCTGTGGTTCTCTATTGCACTTGTCGCTGTCGCCTTGCTGACTAAGGTAATAGGCTGCGGCGGAACGGCAAGGCTGTGCAGATTTAACACCCCCGATTCTCTCAAAATCGGTATCGGAATGATGAACCGAGGCGAAGTCGGTTTGATTGTTGCCAAAAAGGGACTTGATATGGGAATTATTTCTGCTGAGTTTTTCACCCCGATAATCATTCTCATTATTGTTTCCTCTCTTGTAACACCGATTTTGCTTAAACTTATATATTCAAAATGGCCTTACAAAGAATCTGAATCCGAACAAGAGTCAAATGACAAAAAGGTTCTTTCACAGGAGGTTGTGGGTGCCACCTACAACATAACGGAGGAACAGTTTAAGGATAATAACAATTAATTAAAAACTTGAAAATTATTTAATTAATAATTGTTAATATACAGCAGTATTTGAACTGTCAAATACTGCTGTGCTGAACATAAAGTCAGACAAAACCTTTTTATCACAAACTACTGTGTCGGCTTTGCAGCTTTGGCTTTTATATGAAATTAGCATTTGCTTTTATTAAACTGTTGAAAGATATTTAAAACGGTTTCCCGTGTATCGTGTATTTTGACTTTGTTTATACTCACAATAACAAAACACCCCGGCTGTAGTTACATACTCTACAACCGGAGGTGTTTTTTAATTGCTGTTTTTAGGAGTGAAATCTATATACTGATTTTATATTCCTTGCTTTGCATTTATTTAATTTTTTTGGCTTTGTTTCTACTTGTATATTGCCGTGCAACAGCAAATACTGCACCTGCACCGACTAATATTAATGCCAAAACCATAATCGTACTATCTTCTCCGGTCTTAATGGAGTCTGTTGAAGAATTATTTGATGATTCTGAAGAAGATGAGTTTGTACTCGAAGTCGGATCCTGACTGGAAGTCGGGTTCTGGCTTGATGTAGGATCTTGACTTGTAGTCGGCTCCTCATCGGATGTTGCTGCTGCAAGTCCGTCATATGCTTGTGCCAACGCAAGTGCTGCGTCGTATGTTGCGTCTACATCAGCGGTATCAACTGCTTTCGCATCAGCTAATGCAGTCTCTACATCGTTCCAGCTTTCCTGTGTATAAGCTTTGGAATCCATTTCGGAAACCTCTGAGATAAGTGATGAAAGGAATCCGTTTAGATTTTCATCCTCTAATGCCGGAACAGACGACGGAGCCATACGAATATTATCTGCAATCTGCTCGTAAGCGTAAGCGATCTCAATCAATGTTGCCTCATTGCCGTAGCTTGAGAACATAGACATTCCCAAAGGCATTGGCTTATCATATCCGTTTGCCGGATCTGTCTCTGCAAAGCCCATAGGAATCATCATTTCCGGAAGTCCAGCAATAGGACCGAATTTATTGAGGTAGCTTGAAGCATTGTTTTTATTGTCGGAGGTTTCTTCTTTATCAGCTACATCTGTCTGTGAAATAAACACCACAGCGTCTATATCATTTTCAGCCAAAATCTGATTTACAGTTTCACGGAAGTTAAGCATCTGCGCCTTCATCTGCTGATATTCTTCGGTTTCTCTCGGGTCAGAAATCGGATCAGTTTCAGGATTATGAGCACTGTCAATGCTGTCGGTCATATGGCCGCCGTTTTCTTTGATATCCCACATACTCTTCATAGGAGCGTTTTCTCCGAGAGATTCAAGATATGTGTTGAGATCCCATTCAAAAACATCTACATAACCTGTGTTGCTAAGCTCCTGAATCAAAGTTTCGGGAAGCATCTCAGACATATCAACAAGCTCTGCTCCGCCCTCTTTGAGGGTGTTAATTGCCTTTTCGGCAATTCCCGAAATTTTGCTGTCCAATGCTACAGGTGAATCTACAGCAACATTTTCACCGTTTTCTGCCGCATAATAATAACCAAAAGAATCCATCAAATAGCCTATGCGCTTACCCTGTAGGCCGTCTTCATTGAGATAAGAAGTATATCCGCCTTCGGGTATATAGCTGTCTGCTTCTGCTGTCCATTCATCAGCAGGGTCAGTACCTGCCATTACATCCATAAGGATAGCCAAGTCTTCGACTGTTCTGCACATCGGTCCCGTAACGTCACGATCCATATTCAGCGGAACAACACCATCGCGGCTTGTAAGTCCTGTGGAAGGACGCAAACCGTAAATGTTTGAAAAACTTGACGGGCGGCGGATAGAAGATCCTGTGTCGGTTCCGAGGCCTGCTGCAGCAAAGTTTGAAGTTACTGAAACAGCTGTGCCTCCGGAAGAACCGGCTGCTGTACGAGTGTTGTCATATGCATTATGAACCGAACCTCCCAAAGTACTTCTTGAGTTAGAACCGCTCATTGCGAATTCAGACAAATTTGCTTTAGCAAGAATAATTGCACCTGCATCTTTAAGCTTTGCAACAACTGTTGCATCATCGGGAGCAATAGAATCCTTTAGTGCTACCGCACCTGCTGATGTTGCCAATCCCTCAACATCATAGTTATCTTTAACAATGATGGGGATTCCGTGCAAAGCACCCCTAACCTTTCCGGCAGCTCTCTCTTCATCAAGAGCCTTTGCTGTTTCAAGAGCATTTTCATTAACCGTAATTATTGAATTTAAATTCAATGATTTATCATATGCCTCTATACGATCCAAATACATCTGAACCAATTCAACGGATGTAACATTACCTTCAGTCAACTCTTTCTGGAGTTCCGTAATGCTTGCGTCAATCAAATCGGAAGTAGTGAACATACTTTCCAACTGTTCAGTTTTCGTCTGTGTCGTCTGTGCACCGGCACTGACCACACATGTCGTCAACAGTATAAATGCTATTACGACACTCAAAATCGACTTGTGAATAGAGTATCTTTTAACTCTCTCTGCTTTTCGCATTATATCATCCCTTTCTATAATTCCCTATCCCTTCCAATTACCAAACAAAGCAAAAAGGCGTCATGAAAATTTCATGACGCCTTTGTCTAACCGTATTTTTAAGGTTTATTTGCGGTGATTCAAACTCACCGCTTACCTTTGCCTCGATTATACGCAGATCAATTTAGCTTGTCAATAGTATTTTTGATAAATCCGTTAATTTCGGAATTATTCTTTATTTTTTTTTGAAATTATCAAAAAATACATACATATTATATAATTTATTTTGCCTGTTTTTGCCATAAAATTGAATATATCTTTTGATAATTTGTTTATATAACAGAACAAATACTACTTCATCTACTATTATAAAAATTATAATATCTATTATTTCAGGACATTAATTGCAGCTTCAATAAGGGAAATTTGTTCTCTTTCCTTTGCCGCCTGACCCTTTACCTTTTCTATTACCGCTTCGGGAGCTTTTGATACAAATCCCTGATTATTAAGCTTGCCCTCGCTCTGTGCAAGACGCTTTTTAACCTGTTCAAGCTCCTTGTTAAGGCGCGCAAGCTCTGCCTCCTTGTCAACCAGCTCGTCCATTGGAATATATATCTTTGCGTCAGCCGTTACGATTGTAACAGCGCTCTCAATATCAAAGCCGTCTGACACCTCGACCTCACTTGCCGACGCAAGCTTCTGAATAAACGCGGTGCCGTCTTTAAAGGTCTGCGGGAATTTTGTCGCAACATAAACCTTAGCTTTTCTTGACGGAGGTACATTCATTTCAGCACGGCGGTTACGGATTGCACGGATTGCCTCCATAACTCTCTGCATCTCAAGTACTGCTTCGGGATAGTCAAGCTCGGGCTCGTATTTCGGGTACTCGGCAAGCATTATCGTTT
>CALYBM010000007.1 GCA_944412525.1 uncultured Ruminococcus sp.
AGCTGCTTCTTCAAGGCTGATATAGTTGTCATCCATTCTCTCGCTCATAGCGTTCACCTCTCAAGCTACCAAAAGACATAGTAATACAGATAAAATTATAGCAGATCCCTTGCTGTTTTTCAAGCCCTTTTTGAGTATATTTTGATATTTACTGATATTAAGTGATATTTAAGCTGGCAGATTCTCACGCTCTCTACATTTTAACGATAGCCCTACTCTGTAACGATAACTTTTCTATCGTTACAGAGTATCACTGAAAAGAGTAACCCGTCCTGGCAAGGCCGCCGCCCTATCTATGTCGCCATAGTACCGAAAATTAAAAAACCGCCCAGAAACGGCGGATTTACGGCATTTTTGAGGGTATGGAATTGTATCAATCTCGGCGTGGTTTTGTCTATTGCCTTGACGGAAAGGTTCGCCGTTTTCGTAAACGACGGAAGCGAAGACGCAATCTTTATCTCGGTTTCGCTGAATCCGTTTTCACGAAGCCACGCTTCGATTTTGCTGTCGTTTTTGTAAACCGTCAGAGCATAAGCCAAACTGTTGCGTTTTTCTTTGCTCCATGTATCATATTCCGATGAATAAGCCTTTTTAAAGGTGTGATAGGCAGAAAGATACGAAAATTTTGTTTTCTTTTCAATTTCTTCTGCGGTTTTATCGTCGCTGTATGAAATATTAAAATAACAGTCGTCGGCAAGTCCCAACAGCTTTCGGATACCGCCGTAAGTTAAGTTGTTTTTTGCAAAAGCCGCTGAAATAACCTTTTGTCTTTCCTCTTCATTAAGACCGCGTTTTGTCTTTCCGTTTACTGTTTTTATTGCGTTTACCTTGCAGAGCAAATTAAAATATTCAAACGAATAAGACGCTTTTACGGCTCTCGGCTCATTTTTTTCAAATGTACATTTGCCTATCATTTTTTCAATCAAGTTACCGCCGTACGGACTGTCGCCGCCCGGTCCCTCGTCAAACGCTCTTTGAGAAAGATAAATTTCAAGATATTTCCCCTCAAGCTCATCGGTTGCGAACGGGTTGCCAAGGCCTCTTTGGCTTTCAAAAATACATTTTATCTCATCGCAGTAATTTTGCCGTGAAAATGTTACCTTGTAATCCTCGGCCTTATTGCGCTTGCAATCTGAAAACTTTTCGTCCTTAAAAAGCATTTCGCCTATGGTACGATAACCTTTTTCTTTGAGTATTTCGTTATTTTCATTGACTGCCGAAAGCAACGCGCCTGCGTCGCTTTTTTTGTCGTTTGCGTCAGCCTTGCGGTTTGACTTAAAGCCCCTTCTTTGACTTAAATGGATCAGCAGCCTTATAAATTCGTCCTTATCAAGCAGTCTGTCAAGCGACTCGGCTCTTATCTGATATATATCGGTGAGCTGTTTTTGCTGATACAGGCTGTCGATATATTCGACTGATACGCCGAATTTATCTATTATCAGATCTTTAATTCTTTGTTTTCTGAAAGATTTTCTGCGAAGTCTGCGTCTTGCTCCCCGATACTCTCTTCTGGGGGCCGCAAGTGATGAACCGTCTTTCGGATTTTCTGCCTTTTCAAAAACTCTTGATGAAAGCCTGATGATTCTGCACGGTTGATCAACATCGTTTAGCATTACCACCGCACTGCCTACGGACGCAATACCTGCGTCGATTCCTATTGCGTATTTCATACTGTTTTCCTCCTAAAAAAGATGACACCCTGTCACAAAGGACAGGGTGTCAGAGCTTTGCGGTCTACTACCTTATCATAGCGACCTAATTGTTCTTGGTATGATACAATTTAATTATATTATACATAATAATATAATTTTGTCAACATAATTATGATTAAAATATCAAATTTGCCATATCCTTGTGTGTATTTTACACTATTTGCCAGTATGTGTCAATGTTTTTGTGGGTTTTAACCTCAAAAGTTATTAACAATATATTAATAATACTACAAAAAAGTATTTGATTTGTGATATGTATTTTTAATGTGTTTTAAATTGAGCAAAGAATTTTTATTTGTCAACTTATTATTATTCACTGGTTGACATATGTAAACCAAAGTGATATAATGCCGTTGACAATCGTAAAAACGAGGTATATATATGAATACAGCTTCTAAAAGAAAAAAATTAAATGTTCTGTCAATGGCGCAAATCTCCGTTTGCACGGCACTTTTGTGCGTATCGGCATGGATTTCTGTCCCCATACCGATTATATCCGTTCCGTTTACACTGCAGGCGCTTGTGATAATTCTCGTGGCTCTGCTTTTAAAACCCGCATACGCTCTTGCGGCACAGATAATATATACACTTCTGGGAATTGTCGGTCTTCCTGTTTTTTCGGGGTTTAAGGGCGGTATCGGCGCTGTTCTTTCACCGACGGGAGGTTTTATTATAGGATTTATAATATCGGCTTTTCTTGTCAGCCTGTTAAAGGGCAAAACCGACAATATTTTAAGATACATACTTATTTCAATTTTTGTAGGTATTCCCTCTATGTATATACCCGGTATCGTCGGGTTTATGTTATACACAGGCTCGGATTTGCTCTATGCCATAGTAACACTTACATCCGTATTTATCGTGGTGGATATTGTAAAATGCGTTATTGCATCTTTTGCGGCTGTCGCACTGAAAAAAGCGTTGTCAAAAGCAAATATCGGCTTTGAAAGATAGATAGAAAATTTGTTGTAATAGTTTATATCCTCGCAAAAATAATTAAAAAACGATAAATAAAACGGCTAAATGCGTTAAGTATATGCTTTAACGCATTTAGCCAATTTTTTGCCGTACAATATGTAAGGCAAGTTTAAGCATTGAGTCCGAGTGAAATAGAAATCGCGTTATTTATATCATTCATAACAGACTCATCTATCGAGCCCATTTTTTCTTTTAAACGCTTTTTGTCTATCGTTCTGACCTGCTCAAGCAGTACAACACTGTTTTTTGCAAGGCCCGATGTATCGGCATTAAGAGGGATATGAGTGGGCAGATTTGCCTTTGACTGCTGACTTGTAATTGCCGCCGCAATTACCGTAGGGCTAAAGCGATTTCCCACATTATTTTGTACTATCAGCACAGGTCTGATTCCTCCCTGTTCCGAACCGATAACCGGACTTAAATCGGCGTAATAGATGTCGCCACGGCGAATATTCAAGGCTTTCACGCTCCAAATAGTTTATTTACTGATATTTTTGCCTTTCTGAAAGCTTTTATACAGCTATTACATAATATTTTTGAGCGTAAAAATTGTGAATATTATTCCTTTTTCAATTATAATTTTGTGTTAATCAGTTTTCTGTCGCTTTGATTTCGGTAAATTCAATTTTAAGCTCTGCGTCTTTCATTTCTGCACATAATATATTTCCGTCAAAATCTGTATTTAACAAACAATCTCCGCTGTCGGTTTTTATTCTGTATGTACGAGAACTGTCATCATTTGACAGCATTTCTTCCCTGCCCTGAGACACACCGTTCATAATTGACCTTAAAAGGCTCGGAAAACTCTTTTGCGGCAAATATGCTTCATCGGCGATGCAAACAAGCTCTTCTCGCGACATTTCAAGCTCTCCGCTTTTATAATAAAAGCCTATTCCCTCAAGCTCTTTCGGGCTGCTTATACTTATGTATGTTAATCCCTGCCTGTTATTGCTGACGCTTCCGCTATACTGAGCGTTGCGGTAGCTTGCTTTGAATTCAGCCGTAAAATCAGTTTTTATATCATAATCTTCTGAATATGAATTACAGCCGCACAACAATATCAAAAGCAAAAAATTAAAGACACATAATGTTTTAAATGCCCATTTTGTCATAAAATTCCTCCATAGGTTATTTAATACATTATATGCCTTTTGTGTTTTCAAAATTACGGCAAACAAGCCGTTTAGCCGTATATTAAAATCCGCACTTTCTGTAAGCCGTGCTGATTTCGTTAATCAAATCGGTAGGAAGCATAGAGATTTTTCCAAGCTTTTCGGCGGCAATATCACCCGCAAGCCCATGCAAATACACAGCCGCTGCCGCCGCGTCACAGGGGTTTGCACCTTGTGCAAGCAATGCCGCAGTCATTCCCGCAAGTACATCACCGCTGCCTCCCGTTGCCATACCCGAATTTCCCGTTCGATTAATAAGCACTCTGCCGTCTGGTGAAGCAATAACCGTCCCTGCCCCTTTAAGCACTGTAACTACACCGTACTTTGCTGCAAAGTCAACCGCTGTTTTAACTCTGTTTCGGTTTACCTCCTGTGCGTTGGTTCCAACCAGCCTTGCCATTTCACCCGGGTGAGGTGTGATTATTATTTCAGACTTTTTGTTTTTTAAAACATCGGGATTTTCCGCAACGCAGTTGAGCGCATCTGCGTCAAGCACAATCGGAGTTTCACAATTTCTGATAACAGAATCGACTATCGCCCTTGTGTCGTCGCACACCGACAAGCCGCATCCGACAAGAACGGCGCTTGAGCGTTTTGATTCAGACAGCAGAAAATCAATATTCGACTTGCTTAATTTCCCGTCATCTGTCTGATCAAGCGGGAAAAACACGCTCTCATATATCTGACCTGCCATAATCGGATAAATGCTCTTAACAACTGCATTTTTGAGCAGTCCGATACCGCATCTAAGCGACGCCTTGCCTGCCATAACTGCGGCTCCCGCCATACCGTAGCAGCCGCAAATCATCAAAAGCGAACCGAGCATACCTTTATTGGCATCATCACTGCGGCGGTACACGGCTTTTTTTACAATATTTCTGTCTGTTTGTTCCATTAAATCAACCTGCATTTCTGTTATAAAACAGCTTAATTACAATATCCTTGTTAAGGTATTTTTTCATTCCCTCAAGAATTTGTTTGTTGGGAGTAAAAATCAACAAGCATTTTCCGTATGCCGCGCTGTTAAATACGGCGTAATAATTTTCGCTGTCGGCGTCAATATCACGGGCGGCGATAAATGTCTTTGAAAACCTCATTGAGTTTACCGATTTTTCGCCCTTTTCAAGCTTTTCAATTTCTCTTACGGGGACCTTGCAGATACGTTTTCTTTTTCTCAGTGAAATTATTTTTGAGACATCAAGCTCATCTCCTGCGACCGAATATTCAAACTCAACCTTTTGCGATGATATAATATACCAAACCACATAAATTCCAATGATAAAGAGGAACAGTCCTACATAAAACATATATGCGGTTACTGCAAATGCAAGAAAAGAAAATACTATGGGGATCGCTATAAGAATAATAACGGATATTATCTTGATAAACAAATTTATTGGTTTATTTGCTCTTTTTACAACTTGTTCGTTAAAGCCTTCCAATTTAAAATCTCCTTTTTTTAAACTAATACAATCATAACATAAAGGCAAGCCGTTTTCAATAGATTCAACCCAAAAGCGTTTTGATATCGGCTTTAACATAAAGGCAAAATATGATATAATATTTAAAACTGTTTAAGAGGTATATGCTCTATGGAGATTATATATTCAGATAAAAATATAGTTGCTTGCATAAAGCCTGTCGGAGTTGACTCGGAAAAGCAAATGCCCGATCTTATCAAAGCCAATTTAGGGGGCGAAGTATACACCGTCCACAGACTTGACAAAAATGTCGGAGGCGTTATGGTATATGCCCGAAACAAGCAGTCAGCTTCGCAGCTTTCAAAAGCTATACAAAACGGAGAAATGATAAAGGAATACATTGCGGGCGTACACGGCACACCGCCCGAAAAAGGCGACTGGGAGGATTTGCTTTTTAAGGATTCAAGCAAAAACAAGGTATTTGTCGTTAAACGACTGAGAAAAGGCGTAAAAAAAGCCCGGCTTGAATATGTAAGAATAAGCCAAGGAGAAACCTATCTTGTTAGAATAAGACTTCACACGGGAAGAAGCCACCAGATACGCGTTCAATTCGCAAGCAGAGGGTATCCGCTTGTCGGAGATCGAAAATACGGAGCAAAAGACAATGAAAAATCGCCTATGCTCTACTCCTGCAAAATTACATTTCCTTATCATGGAAAAACAATTTCGTTTGAATCTTTGCCCGACTGGAAAGCAATACAAAAATAATAAAA
>CALYBM010000008.1 GCA_944412525.1 uncultured Ruminococcus sp.
CAAAGAAAAAACTTTTAAAAAATGGTTTATTCTCTTTGTATCTTTGCCATAATATTCTATCATGGCCTCTATTACTTTTCCGCTGCTTTTCATACTCTTACTCCTAATCTTTACATTTTGGTTTAAGCACCTGCGATATTTAGATTACTCCGCATTATTTCTTTTGTGCTTTTGTGTTTTCAAAATGGTTCTTATATAACCGAAAACAGCCTCTTCACCCTCGTCACGAAGCATCACAAGCAATTTTTCAAGCAAAGCCTCCGTGTTTTTGTGCATCCTGTTTTTACCTCTGATTCTCAAAAAGTAATCAAACGGGTCTCCGTTTGTATAGCTTTTTCCGTTATAAATTTTGCTTGCGGCAACACGGTCGCAAAACATTTCTACTACAAACCTCAAAGGCATCTCAACATTTTCGATTGATTTTGTTTTCGGGTTATAGTCGTTCCAATATTCATAGTGATGTCGGTTTCTGCCCTTGTGGTGCATCCACGCAAGCGAACTTCCGAACAGTTCACGCTCACGCTCGTTGGGGCTTCTGTCCCCCTGAAAATATTTTGCCCCCATAATAAATTCCGTCGGGCTGTACTTCGACAAGTCATGTCTTAATCCCTGCCAGAGAATCCCCGCCCTTGCACAGTTTGCGATCACCTTGTGTCTGTGCTTGGTAATAGTAATAAAATGCTTGATCGGATGTGCCATATATAATCACCGTTTATATATTATCATATTTTGGTGAGAATTAAAATATGTCTTGCGTTATTTACAAAAAAAGCTATAATTTAAAAGATTAAGATTTTGTAACAATTTGAAAGGTTATATTATGAAAAAAAACTTATTCATTTTGCTATTATGTTTAATATTGATTTTCACTTGTATTTTTTCTGCTTTGGGAAATACAGCATACAAGAATAATAACGGCGTCAGCACACAAAGCACCTCGCCGTCTTTACAATCAGAAACCCAGTCTGCAACCGCTAAGCCGCAAACATACGATATAGAAACAAAGGATCCCGTTACACTTGAAGTATCACAAACGAGCGTGATTTCGATAACAGATGATGAGGAAACCACTCTTGAAAGCTGGACAAGCAGTGATTCTTCCGTTGCGGCGGTTGACAGCGGAGGACGCATTGACGCTCAAAAAGTCGGCAAAGCAACCGTTACCGCTGTGTTCAGCAACAATAAAAAATACGAATACGAAATTACCGTCGTTGAACAAACAAAGCAAGAAGAAGCTGACAGATTTTCAACAGCAATAACTGCCAACAGCGATATTCTTTCAAAAAATCTGAGTGACAACAGCGGCAAAAATCCTTATTCAATTTATGTAAACAGAAAAATGAATTGCGTTACCGTCTATACCTATGACGAAAACGGAGAATACACTGTTCCCGTCAGGGCAATGGTTTGCTCCTGCGGAGAAAATTACGGAACAATCACAGGCGATTTTAATATTTACTTTAAAAATGAATGGAACGCTCTGTTTGACAATGTGTACGGCTACTATGTAAGCGGCATTTCGGGAGATTATTTGTTTCATTCCGTTCCTTACTACACACCGTCGCCCGACGACTTGGAGGTTGAGGAATTTAACAAGCTCGGAGAAGACGCATCGCTCGGATGCGTAAGGATGGCTGTGGCAGACACAAAGTGGATATACGAAAACTGCGACTATAACACACGCGTTAAAATTTACGACGACGACAATCCCGGTCCGCTCGGAAAACCCGATACAATTAAAATAACGGATTTTACCTGCGGGTGGGACCCGACCGATGACAACAAGAATAACCCTTACTACAGCAAAACACCTCAAATAATAGGTGCAAAAAACTGTACAATTAAAAAAGGCAGCGAATATGATCCCTATGAAAATATCAGGGCACTTGATACATGCTCAAATGATATAACGGACAAACTCTCTGTTACAGGCAATGTTGTGCCATCAAGAGTCGGCAAGTACAAGGTTACCTATTCGGTGAGCGACGCCCTAAACAGGACTAAAACAGTTGACATAACGATAACCGTTAAAGAATAAGAGGTGCATTATGACTGAAAAAGAAAAAATGCTTAAAGGGTTAATTTACGATTCATCCGATAAACAGCTTGTAGAGATGCGTAAAAAATCACATAGGCTTTGCAAACAGTATAATGACACATTTGAGGATGAGGAAGAAAAACGCAGTAAAATTATTGCGGCGTTACTGCCAGAGTGCAAAAAAGGACTTTATCTGCAAGGCCCGATTCAATTTGATTACGGTGTTTTTACATCATTCGGTGAAAATTGCTATGCGAATTTTAATCTTGTAATTTTAGACTGCTGTGAGGTTACCATAGGAAACAATGTGTTTTTCGGACCTAACTGCACGGTCGCCACACCGATTCACCCGATGTGCGCCGATGAACGAAGAATTCGGCAAAAAAGCGACGGAACACTTTTTAATTATGAATACGCAAAGCCGATTACCATTGAAGATGACTGCTGGCTTGCGTCAAATGTGACTGTCTGCGGAGGCGTCAAAATAGGAAAAGGCTCGGTAATAGGCGCAGGCAGTGTTGTTACAAAAGATATTCCCGAAAACTCATTTGCCGCAGGAAATCCATGCCGTGTAATCAGAAAAATCACAGATAAAGATTCCGTAAAAGACCTTATCAAATAAAAAGCAAATTAAATTTATATATAAGTCAATTTTGTGTAAGCCTTATTTAATTTTAGATTTTGTAAATAAACAGACCTTTTCTATACTGCATTTTGAGTTTTAAATGGTGAGGTTTTGGTTTTACGATTATTTTATATGTTTTTTATTAATTTTATAATTTAACGGTCTATTTTGTTTAGGCAGAAGTTTTGATCCTGCCTGTTTTTTAAGGCACAACAAAGGGCAGACAAAATGTCTGCCCTTTAACTTTTATATTTTCTGTAACGCCTTGACTTAATTTCCGTTTGTGTTAAACTTAACAGCCTCGCTGTCAAACATCTTTACAAGTGTTGCGTTATCGGCATTTCCTGTCTTCTTGATGCCGTTGTTTGTCTGGAAGTTTTCAACAGCCTCCTGCGAAATTTCTCCGTAGTAACCTGTTATATTTTCCTCGTCATCAACATAACCCAAATCGTACAAGCGTTGCTGCATAATCTTGACATTATCGTTTTCGTCCTCGAATTTAAGCGATAACCCGTCAAGCTTTATTTTGTAATCGTCGGCAACAGAAGTGCTTTTTGCAGTTTGATTTGATGAATCATTTGCAGACGCCTGTTGTGCCTCATCAGGCGTTGAGTCTGACTTTGCAAGCGACGGGTACATAAAGCTTACCATTTTTTGAAGAGTATCAAGTGCGGTTCTGCCCTGGCGAGTCATCTCGGCTTGTGTAATCATAAGAGTTTTGCCGTTTTTGACTGCGTCAAGATTACTAAGCACGGAATCTTGTTTGATTGCTTCAAGTGTTGCATCATCAGCATAGAAAATAAAGTTTGGATTAGCAATCTTTAGGGTGTTAACATCAACACTGTTTTCATCAATATTAACCGCCGTGTTAACTGCACCCGTGTAGCCTAACAGCATATCGCCGTATGTTCCGCTTGTCATAAGCCTCAGACCGTTATCCTCAAGATACAGGTAACAAACGGTATAAAGTATATCGGAATTGATTTCTGATTGAACGGCGGATTTAACCTGTTCCATTTCGCCAATCAAACTTTCATAAGCTTCTTCTCCCTTTGAGGCTCCTGTAAATTTTCCTCCGAGAATTTTTCCGATAGTCAAATAGTTTGTCTCAAGCTGAGTAACGGTATTTGCCTGCGACATCTTTATTACCGTGATATTTTCACTTTTAAGTTCATCTTCAACACTCTTGTCAAGGCTTGCATCGGCAAAAACAACATCAGCATCGCTTTCAACAATTTTGCTCACATCGGGCGTATTCTCAGCCCCAACGCTCGGAACAATGCTCAGCCATTCCTGATTAACCTCATCGCTTCTTCCAACCATTTTTACATCATATTCCATATACGATATGATATCCGCAGACGAGGGATCGAGAACAACAATATTTTCAGGCTCGCTTTCTATTGTAATGTTGGCAACATCAACAGGATAGTCGCTTTCCTGACAGCCTGTAAATGTTAAAACCGATGCCAACACCAAAACAGCAGCAAGGGTAATCGAGATAACTCTCTTTTTCATAATTTACCTCCGAAATCGGGCAATAACGCATCGTTAAACAGCATCTTGCCGTATTTTTATCAGCAAAACAGAGATTCTACATATTGCTTTGCACAGCGAGGCGAACGACCGCCCCTTGAGAGAGCAAACTTTTCTGCTCCTTTTTCAAGCTCTTCTCTTGTCATATCAAGGCCCTTTTGCTCTGCAAGTGCACAAACAATATCAATAAATTCCTTTTTAGACGGGATTGAATAACAAACCGCAAGTCCGAATCTGTCAGAAAGCGACAGTGTTTCCTGCATATTGTCACGGGTATTAACATCATCGTCAGTCCTGTCAGAAAAACTTTCCTTAACAAGATGACGGCGGTTTGAAGTTGCATATATCAGAGCATTGTCGGGACGAGCGGCAAGACCGCCCTCCAAAACAGCCTTTAGGGTTGTGTAGCTCTGATCCTGCTTTTGAAACGACAAATCATCAATAAATATTATAAATTTCATCGGAAGCGCCGCAATTTTATCAACAAGTATCGGGAAATCAATCAAACGCTCCTTGGGAATTTCAACAATTCTAAGTCCGTCTTTTCTAAACTCATTAGCTATTGCCTTAACAGTAGAACTTTTTCCCGTTCCTTTATCACCGTAAAGCAAACAGTTATTGCAGCTCTTGCCCTCAATAAACGACTTTGTATTGTTAACAACCATTTCCCTTTGAATTTCATAGCCTGTAAATGAATCAATATCAATTTTATCCGCATGAAGCACAGGCTGAATATCACCGTCACGCCAAATAAACGCCTTGTAGCGGGCAAAAATACCGCAGCCGTTTTCCTTGTAGTAACCTGCAATATTTTCAAGAGCACCGTCAAAAATTTCAAAGCTCTTTGCGCACTCGCCCGACTGCCAGCGCGGCAGAGACGGAATTATATCTTTTATCTCATCATTATATTTATATGCCCCTGTAATATCATCGGGGGTAAGCTTAGAAGCCTCAAGAATTGCCTCACAGTCACGCTTAACTGCCGAAAGAACATCGTTTGGCAGGGTATTGTATTTTCCTGCCGCAGCAGCTCTTGTAAAACAGTTTTCATCAAACATTGCAGCCTCTGTCAAGGCATACGCAAGTCTGTTGCTGAAACCCCTCTCACTGATAACGGAATAAAAATTACCGTATGCATTTAAGAACCTGTCAGGCTCGCTTTCAAGAGAAAGCAGTAAATCATAATACGCCTTAACAACGCTCCTTTTCATAATTCCTTTAAACACGGAAAGCGAAGAAAGCATAAATTTAATTTTGTTGACATTATTCATTAACTATCATCCCAATCAACCTTTATTTTACGCTTTTTTATCATTTAAGTCAATATTTTTGACAACATTTATATACACATAACACGCAACCAATTTACATGACAGTACTCATCTAAACAATTCTGTTTTTTCTGTTTCCGTTTAAAAATTCTTGTAAGTTTTCAGCTACTATATTCATAAGACGCTCTCTTGTTTCGACAGGTGCCCAGGCAATATGAGGCGTCATAATACAGTTAGGTGCATCCATCAAAATACAGTTTTCCTCCATGGGCTCCACTTTGAGAGTATCTATTGCCGCGCCGCCTATTTCACCGTTTGTAAGTGCGTCAAACAAGTCTTGTTCCGACATAACACCGCCGCGGGCAGTATTGACAAAAAGAGCGTTTCTTTTCATTTTGTTAAATGCCGTTTTATCAAACATATTTTCAGAATCGCTGTTGAGAGGACAATGAACGCTTACAATATCGCTTTCTTCAAGCAGTCTGTCAAAACTTACAAACTCTGCATTTTCGGCTGATTTTTTCGAACGGTTATACGCAAGCACTCTCATCTCGAACGCATCGGCAATTTTTGCAACGGCTCTGCCTATATTTCCGAAGCCTACTATTCCGAGCGTTTTTCCTGCAAGCTCCGTAAGAGGGTAAACAAACGGTGAAAAGGTTTTGCTCCTTTTCCACAGTCCATCGTGTACAAACCTGTTGTAATTTGAAGTATTATTAAAATACTCCAAAATAAGTGCAAATGTGTGCTGCGCAACGGCATTTGTAGAGTATGAACCTGCATTACATACAGCAATATTGTGCTTTTTGCAGTATTCGATATCAATATTGTTATAGCCTGTTGCAAAAAGCCCAATATACTTTAGATTTTTTGCAAGAGCAAGCGTGTGCTCATTGAGTATTGTTTTGTTGCAGATTACCATATCGGCGTCTGCGATTTTTTCTGCGACCTCATCATACTTTAAAAGTCCGTATTCCGAAACATCGCCGAACTGCTTTAAAATATCGGCGTTTACAATATTATCAAGCACAGTTTGTGCATCAGTAAGAACAATTTTCATATTATCACTCCTGTTGATTTTTATTATAGCTTATAATTTTAATTGTTGCAAATTTAAAAAAACTATCCTATAATAAATATTCGGAGGTTATAAGATGTATAAGAATTTTCTTTTTGACTTAGACGGCACTCTTTTGCCGATGGATATGGATTTATTCATCAAGCTTTATTTTAAATCGGTTTGCAAGAGGTTTGTACCGATACTTAATGTTGATTCTGACACGCTTATAAAGGCTTTGTGGTACGGAACAAAACAAATGGGACTTAACGACGGCACAAAAACAAACAAGGATGTTTTTTGGAAAGCCGCAGAAGAGGTTTGCGGCAAAAGCTTGGTTGAATATATTGAACAATTTGATGACTATTACTGCAATGAATTTATAGCCGCCAAGCAGGCTACAACAGTAAATCCTTACGCCAAAAAAAGCGTTGAATATATAAAAGAACACGGCGGCAGGCTTATTGTCGCTACAAATCCGATTTTTCCCGAAGTTGCGACAAGGAGGAGGCTTGAGTGGGCAGGAGTTTCCCCCGAAGATTTTGAATATATTACATTTTACGAAAATTCAAGCTCCTGCAAGCCCAATCTTAAATATTACGAGGACATATGCGAAAAATGCGACATAAACCCAAAGGAAAGCATTATGATCGGCAACGATGTTGACGAGGATATGTGCTCCGAAAAGCTTGGATTTGACACATTTTTAATAACAGATTCCCTTGTAAACCGTGACAACAAGGACTTCTCAAAGTATAAAAACGGCAGTTTTCAGAGCTTTTATGACTTCTTGACTGATAAATAGCCGTTCAGCGGGTTATTGTTGTGTAAAACGGTTTTTGATTCACAACACCGTTTTTATTTCGTTATAAATTAAACTAATAAAATCCACCGGTTAAACCGGTGGATTTTTTAACAGATCATTGAATTTTTGTAACCTTATAATCCTCGTCGTTGAGGTAACTGCTGTACTTTTGAATATCCTCTTTCTTTGAATATCCTACACCTGCCGACTCGTCTGTGCAGTCAAGATCATCGCCGTCAAAATATGTGTTAAAAAGTCTCAGTTCGACATATTTTGTACTTGTACCGGAGAAAGATGCGTATTTTCCTTTGAGTATAAAAATAATTGCGTTTTGATAAGAGTAATTATCATAATCCTTCGTTTCAACAAAATACACATTTTCTATACTGATATTGCTTAATTCGCTGATTTCCTCTTCTGCAATTTCAAGAGCATCTTCCTTAATTTTATCTATACTGCTCTTCACGGTATCAGCCGTCAATGCTTCATTTGCTGCGACGGTATATGAACTGTAGTTTTCGTTTATCAGTATTCCGTTTCCTAAATTTTCTGCTCCATCAAAGCTGACCGTAACTACATCACCATCACTCAGCTGCTCGGATTCGCTCAGATTAACCATAAATGTGTACAGCTCGGAATCACCGTCATAAACGGACACCTTGCAATACGAACTGTAGTATCCGTAATTTGACGAACCGTCAGACTTAACGGTATATCCGTCTTGCTCATATTCAAACGGCAAAATCTTAACGCAAAGTCCGCCGTCAACGATTCCGTCTGTTTTGATAAGATCGTTTTCAGTTATGTAATTTACAGGATCAAGAGTTACGCAGTCTTCAAGTGTAATTGACTGCTCGCTTAAAACATCGCTTATTTTAATTTCAAGCTCAACATCTGATTTATCAAGAGAAATGTCGAGTACTTTTTCCATTTTCTCCATCGCTAACAAATCATCGGGATCCTTGGTCCAATTAAGCTTTACTATAATTACATCATCTTTGCTTATATTGCTGACGCTTTGGTAATAAGATAATCCGAAGTCTTCCGCTTCTTTCCTGCTTTCCTCAGATCCCTTAATATATGCGTCAATATCACAGAAATAAATTAACGGCTGAAAACTTATTTGAGATGTTGAAGCGTAATCACTGTAATTTCTCAAAGCATCAACCCAATCATCTAAAGAATCAATATTCTTTGAAGAATTACCGCTTTTCTGTTCTGGCAACAACTCATCGTCAATCTTTTGATAATCTATAGAGAATTGTGCCTTTGCATAGCCGTTATAAAGCAAGTCATCTTCAAATTCAACCTTTATGTAATCTTCTGTAATTTTAATTGATTTAGGCTGATTCAATACAACAATGAGCGTAACCACAATGGCTGCAACAACAAGTACTGCACCGCCGATTATTGCAACCAGTTTGACGGGAAACGTCTTTTTCTCTTTTGGCTGCGGTTGTACAGTTTGTATGGTCTGCTCAACTCCTTGTTCAGGCTGCGCCACGCCTTGAGCAATCTGTACTGTCTGCTGCACAGGAGGTACTGTTTCCTGAGATGGCTGTTGAGCCGTATCAACTTCTGATGAATTATCTTGCTGAATAACATTAGAATTTTCAACAGGACAACCGCATTTCATGCAAAACTTATCGTTGTCGTTTAACGGATTTCCGCATTTTTCACAAAACATAATTACACCCCTTTATATTTTATGTGATTATTATATCATATATGGAAATTTTTAGCAATAATTTGTTGTAAATTATTGTGTTTTTTATCATGTTTTTTATTATGATATATTTTTTATAAAATTAATCGGGATATATAACAATTTGACCTCAACTCAATAATTAACAGACATATATACAAAATTATTAGCAGCAAAGTTGAAACATAAAAAAACGGCTGCCCATACGGACAGCCGTAATTTATTCGGAAAGTTAATTACTTTAACTCTACCTCTGCACCTGCTTCTTCGAGCTTTGCCTTCATAGCTTCAGCGTCTTCCTTAGAAACAGCTTCCTTAAGAGCCTTAGGAGCCTCGTCTACGAGAGCCTTAGCTTCCTTAAGACCAAGACCTGTTATCTCACGAACAGCCTTGATAACAGCAATCTTGTTGCCGCCTGCACCCTTAAGTACAACATCAAACTCAGTCTGCTCAGCAGCAGCTGCGCCGCCGTCAGCAACAGGACCAGCAACTGCAACTGCAGCAGCAGCGGATACACCAAACTCATCCTCTACAGCGTGTACAAGCTCAGAAAGCTCCAAAACTGTGAGGCCTTTTAATTCTTCAATAATAGCAGTAATTTTTTCAGATGCCATTTTAATTTACCTCCAATAAAAATTAGTAATATTTTAATTAATAAGCAGCTTATTCAGCTGCGGGAGCCTCTGCAAGAGCCTCCTCTGATTCAGCAGCAGGAGCTTCTGCTGCACACGCTTCAACGCCGCCCTTATCAACAACAGCCTGTACGGCACGAGCGAACGAAGCGATAGGTGCCTGGAATGCACCGAGAACATTTGCAAGAAGAACATCTCTTGAAGGAAGCTTTGAAAGTGATACGATAGTATCCATATCAATTACAGCTCCGTCAAGATAACCTGACTTAACCTTAAAGTTATCGTGATCCTTTGCATAATTGCAAAGAATTCTTGCAGCTGCTGCATACTCGCTGTCGCTTGTTGCAATAGCTGTTGTGCCTTCAAGAACCGGCTTAATATCCTCAAGACCAGCTTCATCACAAGCACGGGAAAGAAGAGTATTTTTAACAACTGTGTACTTTACATCGTTTTCACGAAGCTCTTTTCTGAGCTTAGTGTCATCTTCAGTGTTAATACCCTCGTAGCAAACAACTACGCCTGTGATAGAGTTTTTGAGTCTTTCTGCAAGCTCAGCTACGATAGCCTTCTTCTGCTCTAAAACTTTCTGACTTGGCAATTATTTCACCTCCGAATGTTTTTTACGCAGTTCATAAAAAACAGCCGCCCGAAGCCTCGGACGGCTGCAAAAACACAAAATGTAATTTGCATCTTCCTCGGCAGGTGGGATAACCCTTTATGCTAATGCACCTGCTGTCTTTAGAACAGCGAATTTATATTCACACTATTGTGTAAATAACTCAAATTAGATTAAACCAATTAATTAAGCACCGAACTTTGTCGGGTTAATTCTTACGCTCGGTCCCATTGTTGAAGTAACTGCAACCGAACGAATATACTGACCCTTAGCAGCAGCAGGCTTAGCCTTAACTACGGCGTCCATAAGTGTTTCAAGGTTTTCGTTAAGCTTTTCTGTACCGAAGCTTACCTTGCCTATCGGGCAGTGAATAATGTTAGTTTTATCAAGACGGTACTCAATCTTACCTGCCTTAGCCTCTTTAATAGCCTTGGCAATGTCAGTTGTAACAGTACCTGCCTTCGGGTTAGGCATAAGACCTCTCGGTCCGAGAATTCTACCGAGACGACCTACAAGACCCATGCAGTCGGGTGTCGTAATGAGCACATCAAAATCCATCCAGTTTTCCTGCTGAATTTTCTGTGTCATGTCCTCGGCACCTACAAAGTCAGCACCTGCTTCCTTAGCAAGATCCTCGTTAGCGCCCTTGCAGATAGCAAGAACTCTGACATCTTTACCTGTACCGTTGGGAAGAACAACCGCACCTCTTACCTGCTGGTCAGCGTGACGGCTGTCTACACCGAGCTTTACATGAAGCTCAACTGTTTCGTCAAACTTAGCAGTTGCAGTCTTTATAACTGTATCAAGAGCCTCGGCTGTGTCATATAATTTACTTTTGTCAACGAGCTTAGCAGCGTCAACATATTTCTTACCGTGTTTCATCAGTTTTCCTCCATTGTTAGGTGGTCAATCGGAAATTTCCTCCCACCCGGATTAATTAGTCAACTACTGTAATGCCCATACTTCTTGCAGTACCTGCAATCATGCTGATAGCTGCGTCAAGTGAACCTGCGTTGAGGTCGGGCATCTTCTGCTCGGCGATCTTAGTAATCTGCTCTTTTGTAATCTGAGCAACCTTTGTTTTGTTAGGTACGCCTGAGCCGCTGTCTATACCGCAAGCCTTTTTAAGAAGTACTGCTGCGGGCGGAGTTTTTGTAATGAAAGTAAACGAACGGTCGGCATATACCGTGATTACAACAGGAATAATAAGACCGATGTCGTTCTTTGTACGCTCATTAAAATCCTTTGTGAACGCAACAATGTTTACGCCGTGCTGACCGAGTGCCGGACCAACAGGCGGTGCCGGAGTAGCTTTTCCGGCGGGAATCTGTAGTTTAATTAAGCCTACAACCTTCTGAGCCATTGTGTTTGCACCTCCAAAATTCGTGGTAAATTGCGGGACGCCACTGTGTAGGGTCCCTCCCACAGGGAACGGTTATGTTCCCAATAAAAAGCCATTTGGCTGATTATTATAAAATTAATCTTCAATCAGTTCAGCCTGAGAAAGCTCAAGCTCAACCGGAGTTTCGCGTCCGAACATGGAAACAGTAACGCGAACATAGTCTTTGTCGGTATCAATCTCTTCTACAACACCGACGAAATCCTCAAGCGGACCGTCAACAATACGCACAGAATCCCCTACCTTGTAGGAAACCTTAACGCTGCGTGTTTCAACGCCCATTCTGTAAACCTCTGCGTCTGTAAGCGGCACAGGCTTTGAGCCGGGTCCGACAAAACCCGTGCATCCGCGGATATTGCGGACAACATACCATGTTTCATCGGTATATACCATCTTTACAAAAACATAGCCGGGGTAAATCTTGTTTTCGACCTCTTTGGTTTTATCTCCCACTGTTTCAACAACTGTTTCGGTAGGAACCTTGACATCGATAATCATATCCTGAAGATTTCTGTTTTCCGCAGTTGTCATAAGGTCTGCGGCGACCTTGTTTTCGTAACCCGAATAGGTATGAACAACATACCATTTTGCTTCTGATTGAGGCATTATAACTTTCTTCCTTTCGTAAGCTAAAGTAATAACGCTCGTTTAAGCAGCAGTGTTCATAACTAAGCCGAGCAATGCATATAAGCCTCTGTCAAGAGCAAATATGAACAATCCCATAACAATGATTACGGCGATTACAATGCCGAAATTCTTGGTTGTTGCCTTTGCTGTCGGCCAAGTTATTTTCTTGAGCTCACCCTTACATGCGCCGAGGTACTTAATAAGCCTTTTGAATACATTAGGCTTTTTGCTTTTTTTGGCAGACTTTTTGACATCTGCCTTTTTTTCGTCAAGCTTTTTGTCAGCCATGATGTACCTCCATTATTTAGTTTCTTTGTGAAGAGTGTGTTTTTTGCAGAAGCGGCAATACTTGTTCATCTCAAGTCTGTCGGGACTGTTTTTCTTGTTCTTCATTGTGTTGTAGTTACGCTGTTTGCACTCTGTGCAGGCCAATGTGATTTTAACTCTCATAACGGCACCTCCCGGTTATTTCGGAATATTTTAGCCTCCCTCAATAGGGCACAAAAAAATAAGCCCCTTTCAGAGGTACAACCATTTTATCATATATGTACTGTCAAGTCAATAGTTTTTTTAAACTTTTGTAAATATGTGTAGAAACATAATACACATAACATAATCTGCAATAAAATATTATATTCAAGCAAACTTAATTGCAGGTGTTGCAGTATTCAAAAACCAATCACCTGCAATAAGGCTTAATTTTCTCAAAGGTTATTTCCGATCTTTCTGAAACGGTTATACCTTGCGTTTGTCAGTTCTTCATCTGTCATAGACAGATTTTTTTCAAATGTACGGCTTACAAGGAGTTTCAGGCTCTCAAACATCGCCTTGTCCTCTGCCTTAGGCTGGCGGATAATACGCTCTATAACGCCGAGCTTAAAAAGATCCTGTGCCGTCATTTTTAGTGCCTCGGCAGCTTCCGCAGCCTTTGAGCTGTCTTTCCAAAGGATCGACGCACATCCCTCAGGAGAAATAACCGAGTAAACAGAGTTTTCAAGCATCCAAACCTCATCTGCAACCGCAAGAGCAAGCGCTCCGCCGCTGCCTCCCTCTCCTATTAAAATAGTAAGAATAGGGGTTTTAAGCGTCATCATTTCCATTATATTTTCCGCAATAGCAAGTCCCTGACCGCGCTCTTCTGCTCCGATTCCGCAGTAAGCTCCGCTTGTATCTACAAGGCACAGCACAGGTCGGTGGAATTTTTCCGCCTGCTTCATAAGCCTTAACGCCTTGCGGTAACCCTCGGGGTGAGCCTGACCGAAGTTACGCTCCATTCTCTCCTTTGTGTTTCTGCCTTTTTCAAGACCTATTACCGTTACCGGCATATCATAAAGCATCGCAAGTCCTGAAACAACAGCCTTGTCATCGGAAAATCTGCGGTCACCGTGAAGCTCAATAAAACTGTCGCCGAACATATTTGCAATAAAATCTACCGCCGTCAGCTTGCGTGCATCTCTCGCAGCCAAAACCTTTTCAAACGCTGTCATCATTTTGCCTCCCCAACACCGCAGCCGTGAATTTTAAGCAGTTTTACCAAAGTATCTTTCAGGCTGTCTCTGCTTACAACCGCATCTACAAAGCCCTTTTGCATCACAAACTCCGAGGTCTGAAAATCTTTCGGAAGCTTTTGCCTCATTGTTTGTTCGATAACCCTCGGTCCCGCAAAAGCGACGAGTGTGTCGGGCTCCGCAAGAATAATGTCGCCCTCCATGGCAAACGACGCCGTAACGCCGCCCGTTGTAGGGTCGGTCAAAACCGTTATGTACAGCAGACCTGCGTCACTATGGCGTTTTACCGCACCCGAAGTTTTTGCCATTTGCATAAGAGAGAGGATTCCCTCCTGCATCCTGGCACCTCCAGAAACAGTGCAAACCACAACGGGAAGTTTTTTCTCGGTTGCATATTCAAACGCACGGGTTATTTTTTCGCCTGTAACAGTACCCATACTGCCCATCATAAAATCAGGATCCATTGCACATAACACAACTTCTATTCCGCCCATTTTGCATTTTCCGCACATTACGGATTCCTTTGAACCTTTAGCTCTCGCTTTCTCAAGCTTTTGGTCGTATCCAGGAAAGTCAAGAATATTTTTGCTTTCCATATCAGCATCATATTCATCAAACGAATTTTCGTCGGCAAGCATAGCTATTCTCTGTTTTGCATTCATTCTGAAATGGTGATTGCACCTTGTGCATACACGGAGATTTTCCTCCATATCTGTTGTAAGGAGCATGGTATTGCACTTGGGACATTTTATCCACATTTCATCGGGAACAAACGGAACATTCTGCTGTTGGTCAGATGGCGATTCAAGCTCATTTTTCGGTTTTCTGAAAGAAAATAAATCCATAATATCTCCATAACCTTTTGGCTTTGTGCGGTAAAACAAATAAAGCCCTGTAAATTTTTATTATCTGTTTCTTATTACTGTTGTTGAGATTTTTTGCGGCGACGCTCAAAATTTTCCATAAAGTCTGTTGTGTATTCGCCGCTCACAAACTCATCGTCGGACAAAATCTCCGCAAGTATATCACGGTTTATGTCAATACCGTCAATAACAAGCTCGGACAGAGCCATTTTCATTTTTCTTATGGCTTCAGACCTGCTTCTTGCCTGAACAATCAGCTTGCCTATCATCGAATCATAGTACGGTGGAACAAAATAATCCTGCATAATTGCAGTATCAAAGCGGACAAAAGAGCCTCCTGGAATGTGAAGCCTTTTGATTCTTCCGCAGCTTGGGCGGAAACCCTTATCGGGATTTTCCGCATTTATTCTGCACTCAATGACATTGCCGTGAGTAAAAATACTGTCCTGCGTGCGTGTAAGCTTTGCGCCCGCGGCAATTCTTATCTGCCACTGAACAATGTCAAGACCCGTTACCATTTCCGTAACGCCGTGCTCAACCTGCAAACGGGTATTCATCTCCATAAAATAGAAATTATTGTTTTTGTCAAGCAAAAACTCAACCGTACCCGCATTTACATAATTTACAGCCTTAGCCGCCTTTACCGCCGCAATCATCATTTCTTTGCGTGTTTTCTCATCAAGTGCGGGGCTTGGGCTTTCTTCAATCATTTTCTGATTTTTTCTCTGGACGGAACATTCTCTCTCACCTAGGCAAATCGTGTTTCCGTATTTATCGCAAAGAAGCTGCATTTCTATATGTTTTACGGGATGAATAAATTTTTCTATGTAGCACGCACCGTCGCCGAACGCCGCCTTTGCTTCCGCAGAAGCGGAGAGAAACGCTTCTTCAAACTGCTCAATGGAATCGACTCTGCGAATTCCTTTTCCGCCGCCGCCCGAACGAGCCTTAATCAGGAGAGGAAAACCGATTTTTTTAGCTTCCTCAACAGCCTGCTGGACGCTTTCTACAATATCGCAGCCCGGGGTTACGGGAACACCTGCCGCGCGCATAGTTTTGCGTGCATTATCCTTGTCGCCGAGCAGTTTGATCATCTCGGAGTCAGGACCTATGAAATTGATATTGCACTGCTCACACAGTGAAACAAACTTTGCGTTTTCGGAAAGCAAACCGTATCCGGGATGGATTGCCTGAGCACCGCTTTCAACTGCAACTGTAAGTATCGCGGGCATATTCAGGTAGCTTTCGGATACTCTGTTTCCTCCTACGCAGTAGCTCTCATCGGCAAGCTGCACATGCAGGGCATCCTTGTCCGCCTCTGAATAAATCGCAACGGTAGAAATTCCCATCTCTCTGCAGGCACGGATTATCCTCACCGCAATTTCGCCGCGGTTTGCAATCAGTATTTTAGAAAACATCATTTCACTTCCAATTGATTATTGCAAATTTAAACGCCGTCTATTTATTCTCTATAAGCGCAAACGAAAGCTCGGCACTTACGCAAAGCTTTCCGTTGACATATCCCTTGGCGTCAATAAAATAGAATGCACCTCTGCTTCTTGTCAATGTGCATACGCTCTCAAGAGTATCACCCGGTTTAACGGGATTTTTAAATTTAACATTGTTCATTTTTGTAAAATAAGGCGTACAGTTTTTAACCTTGTCCGCAAGCAAACAGCAGCTTGCCTGTCCCATCATCTCGCAGAGTATTACACCCGGAACAACAGGGTTTCCGGGAAAGTGTCCCTGCAAAAAGAACTCATCGCCCTTAATTGTATATCTTCCCTTGGCCGTATTTTCGTCAACGCTTTCGGCTTCTTCAACAAGCAGCATGTTGTCACGGTGGGGGAGTATTTTCTTGATTTCTTCCTGATTAAGCATATATATTTCTCCTTGAAATATCTGCATACCGACTATATATTGTTCAGAGTCTTTGATTCTGTGCGGTCAGCATTAATATTTTGGTAAATTAGTTTATTTTAGGATATAATAAATCAGTTTATTTTAAACAGAGGTTGACCGTACTCAACAAGGTCTCCGTCATTAACGAGAATTTCAGCGATTTCGCCGTCCTCTTCAGCCTGAATTTCGTTCATACACTTCATAGCTTCAATAATGCAGACAACATCGCCCTTTTTTACCTTTTGACCCACGCTTACAAACGGAGTTTTTCCGGGAGCCGAAGCGGCATAGAAAACACCTACTATGGGTGCGTCGATAGTTTTTGAGCTATCCGACACAGCAGGCGGAGCAGCTGCCTCTTTTGCGGGAGCGGCGGTTGCAACGGGTGCAGCTGCGGCAGGAACCGTATTGACAATCTGCTGTACAGGCTGTGCCTTTTCAAGATAAATTTTTGACCCGTCCTCTTTTTGTATTTCCAAAACAGAAAGAGATGAGTCCTCAAGAACCTTAATAAACTCTTTTATTTCATCTATATTATACATATGTTACGCCCTTTCAGATTAAATCTTTTTGAACACAACGCAAGCGTCGTGACCGCCGAAGCCGAGGTTTGTTGAAGCGGCAACATTTATGCTGCGCTTAACAGCTTTATTAGGTGTGTAATTAAGGTCAAGGCCCTCATCAGGCTGATCAAGGTTAATTGTGGGAGGAATTATACCGTCATCAAGCGCCTTGATCGCAGCAATGGCCTCTACTGCACCTGTAGCACCGAGCATATGACCTGTCATAGACTTAGTTGAGCTTATATTAGCATCATACGCCTTTTCTCCGAGAGCTGTTTTAATCGCCATTGTTTCGGTCATATCGTTAAGGTGCGTGCTCGTTCCGTGAGCATTGATATAGATTTCTGCATCGTCCGAAACCTTTGCTTCCGCAAAAGCAATTTTAATTGCTCTTGCAAGTCCTGCACCATCCGGATCCGGTGCGGTAACATGGTATGCGTCACAGGTATTGCCGTATCCGCAGAACTCAGCGTAAATTTTTGCACCTCTTGCCTTTGCGTGCTCATACTCTTCAAGAATAAGCATACCTGCACCGTCAGCCATAACAAAGCCGTCACGGTCCTTATCAAACGGGCGAGAAGCTTTCTTGGGGTCGGGGTTAGTTGAAAGAGCCTTTATATTCTGAAAGCCCGCAATCGTAAGCGGTGATATGACAGCTTCCGTACCGCCTGCTATTACTGCGTCAACATATCCGTCCTTTACGGCATGGAATGCCTCGCCTATTGAGTTTGTGCCCGTAGCACAAGCACTCATAACAGACAGAGAAGCACCCTTTGCCTTAAATCTGATAGCTACATTGCCCGTTGCGATATTACCGATCATCATCGGGATAAAGAAAGGAGACACTTTTCTTGCACCGCCGTGCTCCATTGCCAATGTATTTTTTTCAAATGTATGAAGTCCGCCGATTCCGGCACCTATATATACTCCGAAACGGTCTTCATCAATATTGCCCATAATTTTGCTGTCATCAACAGCCTGCTGCGCAGCCGCGATGGCGTACTGAGAATATAGGTCAAGCTTTCTTATCTCTTTTTTTTCTATATACTTTTCGGCGTCAAAATTCTTTATTGTTCCCGCTATGTGAACCTTTAGCTCGCTTGTATCGAAATCAGTGATTGTTTCAATTCCGCAAACGCCGTCGGTAAGATTTTTCCACATTGTGTCAACATCATTGCCGACAGGAGTTATCGCACCCAATCCTGTTACTACTACTCTTCTGCTCATAATTACCTCCGATTTAAGTATCCGTAAATTAAATGTTACGAAAGGCTGTGTGTGGCTGAAATCATCAAAAGCAAATGCATTCCCGCATCACATTGCGAGTCCGCCGTCAACCTTAATAACCTCTCCCGTCACATAGGCAGCCTCATCCGAGCAAAGGAATGCTACAACATTTGCAACATCCTCAGTTGTGCCGATGCGCTTTGCCGGAATTTGTGCTTTCATAGCGTCCTTAACCTTGTCGGAAAGAACATTTGTCATTTCCGTGGCTATATAACCTGGTGCAACCGCGTTTACCGTTACTCCTCTGCCTGCAAGCTCTCTTGCGACAGATTTCGTAAGTCCTATAATGCCCGCCTTTGACGCTGAGTAATTAGCTTGTCCAGCATTTCCCATAATTCCGACAACGGAAGATGTGCTTACAATTCTGCCGTAGCGTTTTTTCATAAAATGCTTGTAGGTGTGCTTTATCATATTAAATGTACCCTTGAGATTTACATTTATGACTGCGTCAAAATCCTTTTCGTCCATATTGAGCACAAGCTTGTCACGGGTAATTCCTGCATTGTTGATAAGAATATCAATGCCGCCGAAATCCTCGATAATTTTTTCGACAACATCTTTAGACGCTTCAAAGTCCGACACATCGCAAAAATACTGTTCTACCTTTGTGCCGTACTGCAAAAGTTCTTCCTTTGCCTTTACGCCCTCGCTCTCATCGCCGACATAAAGGATCGCAATGTTTGCTCCTCCCTTTGCAAGCTTTGTAGCAATTTCAAGTCCTATTCCTCTTGAACCGCCCGTTACTACGGCCGTTTTATTTGTAAAATCCATAATATTTACCTCCGAATACCGACTGACTGTCAGCACACATTTTTAAGCATTTTTAAGCATTTTCAAATTTTCTCTTATTTGATTCAAATAATATTTCTTATATTTCCAACGCCTCAATGTCAGCGGGAGTTTCAACCTTGAACGCTTTAACATCGGGATTAATTCTCTTAATAAGTCCTGTCAGCGTTTTACCCACACCGACCTCGATAAATGTATCTACTCCGTCTGCAACCATATTTTCAATAATGGACTGCCATCTTACGGGGCTTTCAACCTGTGCCTTTACAAGTGCCTTAAAATCGCCCTCATAAGGCTTTGCGGTCACATCGGAATAAATAACGGTTTCGGGATCTGAAAAATCTACATCTTTCATATATTCTTCAAGTCCCTTTGCAGCCTCTGCCATAAACGGAGAATGAAATGCTCCGCTTACTGCAAGAAGCTTCGCTCTTCCGCCCTCATTCTTTACCGCCTCGCAAAATGCGTCTGCGTTTTTGCTTGTGGTAGCGACAACCGTCTGTGCGGGAGAATTATAATTTACGGGATATGTTCTGTCAAAACCTTTGCAAATTTCCTCGATTTTTTCGGCAGGCAGCTTCATGACAGCAGCCATTGCACCCGGATTTTCATTTGCCGCCTTGTCCATAAGCTCGCCTCTTTTGCAAACAAGCTTAAACGCCTCTTCGTCAGAAAGCGTTTTTGAAAAAGCAAGAGCAGCTATTTCGCCGAGTGAAAATCCCGCAACACAATCGGGTTTGATTCCCTTTTCAACAACTGCATAGGCAGCCGCAAGATCTACGGTAAAAACACAAGGCTGAGTATTTACCGTTTTGCAAAGCTCCTCTGCACTGCCCTCAAAGCACTGCTTAGATGTGTTTGCTCTTATGCCGTCTGCCATATCGAAAACTGCTTTTGCCGCAGGAGAAGCCTCATAAAGCTCCTTGCCCATTCCGCTGTACTGTGCGCCCTGTCCTGAAAAAACAAATGCTATTTTACCCATTTTGTCGCTCCGTTCAATACTTCTTCCGCCTGTGTAAACATCTCAACAATCATTTCACGGGCAGTCTGTTCCTTTTTAACCATAGCCGCAACCTGACCTGCAAGAACAGTTCCGTTTGATACATCTCCCTCTCTTGCAGCGAGTCTGAGCGTGCCTATACCCATCTTTTCGAGATCTTCATCCGAAAACTCCGATGAGTTGTACTCTGCCTTTGTATATTCACGGGTAAAAGCGTTTCTGATTGAACGAACGGGGTGACCGAGTCTTTTTCCTGTCACTACCGTGTCAATATCCTTAGCCTTTATAATCTTATCCTTATACGCCTGAGCTATCGTACATTCCTTTGCGACGAGGAATCTTGTTCCTACCTGAACGCCTACTGCCCCCAGCATAAATGCCGCAGCTATCTGTCTTCCGTCCGCAATACCGCCGGCTGCAATTACAGGGATAGAAACAGCGTCAACAACCTGGGGCACAAGTGCCATTGTAGTAAGATCGCCTACATGACCGCCTGACTCTCCGCCCTCAGCGATAACAGCAAACGCACCGTTCTTTTCCATTTTTCTTGCAAGAGCAACGCTCGGAATAACCGGAATGACCTTGATTCCTGCCTCAAGCCATTTCGGCATATACTTGCCGGGATTACCTGCACCCGTAGTTACAACCTTGACGCCCTCTTCAACTACAACATCGGCAACTTCCTGTGCAAAAGGGCTCATAAGCATTATGTTTACGCCGAAAGGCTTGTCTGTAAGTTCCTTACACTTGCGTATTTCCTCACGGAGCTGTTCGCCGTTTGAGTTCATTGCCGCAATAAGTCCGAGTCCGCCCGCATTGGAAACACCTGCTGCGAGAGAAGCGTCAGCAACCCAAGCCATTCCTCCCTGAAAAATAGGAAACTCAAGTCCGAGGGACTGGTCGATAACGGTAGAAATCATATGTATATTCTCCTTTTCTGCATAATAATGCGGTTTATCAGAACAATAAGCCAGCAAGATTTCATCAAAATAATGAAATCACAAAAACCGCATTTATCAAAATTTAATACTATGGCATATTAAATTAATAGTACAGCAAAAGAGCCTAAAAGTCAATATATATGTTTAATTTTTAACTTATAATGCCTTAGCTGCAAAAATCCTCCAATGATTTTTGCAAATTTTTTTCTCCCTCTATCTCAATTCCTTTTTCAAGCAGCATAATATCTCCCTTTGGCAGAGAACTTACAAGTGTATCTGTTTGAATATAGGGAGCCTGCTCACCCTTTTTGTATACTACTATGCGGTTGTTTTCGGCTTTCATTATATAAATATCCGCAGTTTCGCTTTTATACTCGGTATTTGTGCTGACACTCGCTTTAACCGACGCAGAGGGAGCGGCGTAAACACTTGTAAACAGGCATGCCATTAAGATTACTCCCGTTATAAGCACGAGCTTTTTCATAAAATCATTCCTTTATAATCGCTTATCTTAATTTTTAACAAGACCTTTTTATTTACGCTTTAATAAAGCTTTACGGATATTTTATCCTTAAAACTGCCGAATATTCACCCTTTTTCATAAAAAAATACCTGTTTATTTGCATATTTTTTAACAAAAATTTAATTTAAGATATTTATTTTTTGCTTTTGAGGTGCTATAATATCTATTAATAGTGTACTTTGCTACTCATATAAACAAAATATATATGTTTACAGATTTTCATACAGCGTAAGCAATTTGAATGTTGGCAATTTGCCGTCATAAGGAGTAAATATGCGTAATAAACGAGAAACAGATATAAGCAGATATACTGACAGGACTGCTGAATCTGGAAATGTTACAGATAAAACCGAAAGCGGTGTAAAAAGAACCTTTAAGGCGATAGGCAAATTTCTTTTGACAGCCTTTACAATCTGTTTTGTTGCTCTTTTTATTACCGGTATTTCGTTTGCAATTTATGTCTTTACGCTTGCATCTGAACCTACGGGAATAGATTTAAAGGCAAAATCTCTTAATCAGACAAGCTTTATCTACATTAAAGATGATGATACCGGAGAGTTTAAAGAATATCAAACTCTTTACAGCACTGAAAACCGTATTTGGGTTGATAACCAAAATATCCCGAAGGCAATGAAAGATGCCGTTGTAGCTATTGAGGACAAGCGTTTTTATGACCACCACGGAGTTGACTGGACAAGAACGCTGTCTGCCGTAGTAAATCTTGCCACGGGTGCGGACACTTACGGCGGTTCAACCATCACTCAGCAGCTCATAAAAAACATTACCGATGACAACGAGGTTTCAATAAACCGTAAGATTCGTGAAATATGCAAGGCATTAAACCTCGAAAACGAATATACGAAAGATCAGATTCTTGAGGCATATCTCAATGTCGTAAACTTCGGAAATAACTGTCAGGGCGTTGAAGCTGCCGCACAGCTTTATTTTGACAAAAGCATAACCGACTGTTCTATTGCAGAATGTGCCGCAATAGCAGGAATAACACAAAACCCATCTTTGTGGAATCCGCTCGTCTATCCCGAAAACAACAAGGAACGCCGCGAAGTAGTGTTAAGCGAAATGTACGACCAGGGAAAAATCACCAAAGACGAGTATGATGATGCGATGAAGGAATCCGAAACAATGGAATTTGTAGGATTCCAAAACACGCAGGACGACGATGACGACAGCGGTTATGTGCAAAACTGGTATATCGACCAGATGTTTTATGACTTAAAAGAAGATTTAGCCTTGTATTACAACATAAGTGAGGACGCAGCGTCTGAAAAGCTGTATACAGAGGGTCTTAAAATCTACTGTGCAATGGACGAAAAAATGCAAAACTATATTGAACAGGAAGCTCAAAATATTGACAAGAGCAGCAACCCCGAACTTCAGATAGGCTCTGTGCTTATGGGATTTGACGGCAGAGTTATTGCAACCGTGGGAAGCTCAAAGAAAAAAACACAGGCTCTTGAATGGGACAGAGCGACCCATTCAACACTTCAGCCCGGTTCTTCAATAAAACCCGTGCTTGTATATCCGTATGCTATTGATAACAAGTTTCTTTACTATTCATCTCTTGTAAACGATGCGCCTGTTGAAAACTGGAGAAACAGTAAAGGCGAGGTTGTAACCGGACCTGATAATGCTTATGAAGGCTATTTAGGCAACATTTTACTGCCTGACGCAATTGAGCGTTCATCGAACGCAACAGCCGTACAGACCTTAAACCTTGTCGGCGGTCCCTCGGTTATTTATGAGCAAGCCGTAACGAAAATGGGATTTAAAAAGCTTTCTGAGCAAGACAGCCAAAACCTCGGTGCACTTACCATGGGCGGTATGAACGGCGGTGTTTCGGTAAGAGAGATGGCAGCAGCTTACACATTCATGGGCAACGGCGGTCTTTACTATGAGCCGTACACCTACTACTATGTGACAGACTCTGAGGATAATATTATAATTGACAACAGAGACGCGATACCGAAGCAGGCTTATTCGGCAGAAACCGCGTCTATTATGAACAGACTTTTAAACTACAATATGACATATACTCAGCTTTCGCATACAAACGCAAGCTACGCTAAGATAGACGGCTGGGATATTTTAGGCAAAACAGGTACAACTGATGACAACAAAGACTCTTGGTTCTGCGGACTTTCACCGTACGCAACCCTTGCAACATGGTGCGGATTCGATCAGCCCGACACCATAAGCGGTAACGGAGGAACGGTTGCAGCCAAATTCTTTGCAAATATTATGGGCAAATATCTTGAAGACAAGGAGCAAAAGGACTATTCTCTTTCGCCGAACCTTGTTGTAGCACAATACAATCCGTACAACGGACTTCTCGTTACAACAGACAACCCGACGGGTAAATACGTCGGATATTACACCGAAGATAATATGCCGGCAATGGGCGGATATTACTATGATGATAACGGCGGCGATGATTACCGGGACGACGGGGATTCATCATACTATGACTCGTCAGACTCAAACGGTGACGGAGGCGATGCTGAAAATCCGTCAGGCGGAGACGGTACGGATTCAAGTGTGCCTGCCGATGACAGCCCAAATAATTCGGATGACGGTCAGAGCAGTAATTCTGACGGCGGTGAAAACAGCGGCGTTTCCGACGGCGAAGATCCAAACGGAAACGAGCCTGTTGAATAAATGCAATTATCATACAAAATAATCTGAAAGGTTAGGTAAATATATGGTTTCAGTAGCAATAATGGGACACGGAGTTGTAGGCTCGGGTGTAGCCGAAATTCTCACAACGCACAAACAAAAGCTTTTTGCAAGTCTCGGTGAAGAAATTTACATTAAGTATATTCTCGACTTGCGTGATTTTCCGGACAGTCCCCTTGCAGACAGATTTACAAAGGATTTTAACGACATTATAAACGACCGCGAAGTAAGAGTTGTTGTTGAAGTTATGGGCGGTTTAAACCCTGCCTACGACTATGTAAAGCAATGTTTAAAATCCGGCAAAAGTGTTGTAACCTCAAACAAAGAGCTTGTTGCTGCTCACGGTGCTGAACTTTTGGAAATTGCAAAGGAAGAAAATGTAAACTTCCTTTTTGAGGCCTCGGTCGGCGGCGGTATTCCGATTATTCGTCCGATGAGCCAATGTCTTGTAGCCAACATAGTTTATGAAGTTGCGGGAATTCTTAACGGCACAACAAACTTTATTCTGACTAAAATGATAGAAGACGGGATGCAGTTTGACGACGCTTTAAAGCTTGCTCAGGATCTCGGCTTTGCAGAAAGAAACCCGGCTGCGGACATTGAAGGTCACGATGCGTGCCGCAAGATTTGTATTCTTGCATCTCTTGCTTTCGGAAAGCATGTTTACCCTGATTCGGTACATACCGAGGGCATCACAAAAATAACTCTTGAGGATGTCAGGTATGCCGAAGCATTTAACTGCGTTGTTAAGCTGATCGGCAGAGTAAAGCGTCTTGACAACGGAAAAATAGATATTCTTGTTGCGCCTATGTTTGTGCCCAAAGTAAGCCAGCTTGCAAACATCGACAACGAGTTTAACGGTATTATGGTAAGAGGCGACTGTACGGGAGATGTTGTGTTCTACGGAAAAGGTGCGGGAAAGCTTCCTACCGCAAGTGCAGTTGTTGCAGATATTGTGGACTGCTGCAAGCACCTCAAAACAAGGAAATTCCTGTTCTGGGCTGACGGAAATTCAAACAATATTATTCCGTTTGAAATGTCAAAAACAGCCGCATATGTCCGTGTTAAGGGAGAGAATGCAATTAAAAAGGCCGAAAAGCTCTTTGGTGCTATCAGCGTTATCAAAATTGACGGCGTAAGCTCAAACGAGGCTGCATTCGTTACAACAGAATTACCCTATGGAGAAATTATTGATAAAACCGAATCGCTCAAGAAAGACGGTGTTGAGGTACTGTCGATAATTCGTATAGGTGATTTATAATAAAAGAGGAGTATAGAGTAAATGAGTTTGATAGTTCAGAAATTCGGCGGCAGCTCTGTTGCCAACGCCGAGCGTGTTATGAATGTTGCAAAAATCGTAACCGACACATTTGCAAAGGGCAACGATGTTGTGGTCGTTGTATCCGCACAGGGTGACACTACCGACGACCTTATCGAAAAGGCACAGGAGATTAACCCCAACGCATCAAGAAGAGAAAAAGATATGCTTCTTGCGGCAGGTGAGCAGATTTCAATTTCACTTCTTGCTATGGCAATCGAAAAGCTCGGCTACCACGCAGTATCGCTGCTCGGCTGGCAGGCAGGTTTTGAGACCACATCCGCACACACAAGTGCAAGAATTAAAAGAGTTGAGGCTTCAAGAATTAAGCGTGAGCTTGACAAAAAGAACATTGTAATTGTTGCTGGCTTCCAGGGCATTTCAAAATACGGTGACATCACAACGCTCGGCAGAGGCGGTTCGGATACGAGTGCCGTTGCCATTGCTGCTGCAATGCATGCAGATTTGTGCCAGATTTACACAGATGTTGAGGGCGTCTACACGGCTGACCCGAGAAAAGTTAAAAACGCTAAGAAACTAAAGGAAATTTCATATGATGAAATGCTTGAGCTTGCAACTTTGGGAGCTCAGGTTCTTAACAACCGTTCGGTTGAGATGGCTAAAAAATATAACATTGAGCTTGAAGTGCTTTCAAGTATGGCAAAGGCTTCGGGTACTATTGTAAAGGAGAAAACAAAAATGGAGAAAATGTTAATCAGCGGTGTTGCTAAAGATACAGAGGTAGCAAGAATTTCTGTTACAGGTATTCCTAATCTTCCCGGTCTTGCTTTTAAGATGTTCTCAAAGCTTTCGGCTAAGGATATTAATGTTGATATTATCCTCCAGTCTATAGGTCATGACGGTAAAAAGGATATAAGCTTTACAGTAGCAAAAGACAGAGGAAACGAAGCAGTTGAGTGCCTTAAGGATTATATGGAAAACCTCGGTGCCGCTGAAATCCTTTATGATGACAATGTTGCTAAAATTTCTATTGTCGGTGCAGGAATGGAAAGCCACGCAGGCGTTGCTACAAAGATGTTTGAGGCTCTCTATGACGCACAGGTTAACATTCAGATGATCAGCACAAGTGAAATCAAGGTTTCTGTTCTTATCGATGTTGAAGACGCTGACAAGGCTGTTGCCGCTATCCATTCAAAGTTCTTTGATTAATTTTAATAAAACATTTATTTAAATCGGGCAAGCGGTGCTTGCCCGATTTTTTACTTTATAGGAAATTGCTCGAAAACGGTCGGGCAAAGAAAGTTTGATAATATTAACCTGTCTGCTAGAACCCCATGTCGAGGCACTCGACTTTTTATGTAAAAAATCCCTGCAAGCTCTTAAAACCTACAGAGCCTACAGGAATTTTTTAATTTTACCGTTTTCTAAATTTTTCTTTTGTTTTTATAAATTTGATAAGCAATAATACACATGGTTATTTCGGCAACCGACGATATCGGCGTTGCAAGCCCGATATAAAACAGCGATTCAACTCCGATTTTGCTCATAATATAAACGACAGGTATTCTTACAACAAACGCCCCTATTACCCCCTGAATCATTACAAATACCGTCTTTGAGCACCCGTTGAAAAAGCCTACAAAGCAAAACAGCACGGCAGTTAACAAACAGTCAATTGCATATGCTTTCAAATAATCATGCGATGCTGCTATAACACTCGTCTCATTTGAAAAAGCCATAGACAGTATATCTCCGGCAAAAAACGCAAGCGTACCCATTATGCAGCCCGAAACAAACGCTGTCTTAATGCCGTAGAAAAGAGCCTTGCGTGAACGATCAAAGCGACCCGCACCGTTATTTTGTGCAACAAACGCAGAAATAGACTGCATATAAGCAGACGCCACGAGCATTAAGAATATGCATACCTTTTCTGCCACTCCCGCAGCAGCAGATTCCGTTACACCCATGCCGTTTACGACGACCTGAATAAACAAAAAAGAAAATTGAACAAGCAACTCCTGCAGCGCAATAGGTATTCCTACCATCAAAATTCGCTGTACGCTTGATTTGTCAAAGCGGATATATTTCAAAGAAAAGTCAAACGGCAGATTTTTTTTGCCTATGAACCAGAGAGAACAAATCACGCTGATTGCCTGTGCCGTTACGGTTGCAATAGCCGCACCTACAGCACCGAGTCCGAACACACCTACCAAAACTAAATCTGCGGCAATATTAATTACACACGCAACGGCAACTGTAACAAGCGGTGTTTTTGAGTCGCCGACACCCCTGAAAATAGCACCTATTACATTGTATGCTACAATAAACACCGTTCCGATACCGCATATCCGCACATATCCGCTTGTTTGTGCAACCGCTTCCTTAGGAGCGTGCATAATAACCGTTAATATGTCGCTGCTCGGAACAACAATTACGGTAACAACAACAGCGACAACGGCAAACACCGCAATGCCGCTGCCGATTCCCTTGCTTGCTCTTTCTCTGTCATTTGAGCCTATAGCATTGCCTACAAAAACGGTTACTCCCATCGTTAATCCAGTTATAACCATTGTAATCATATTAAGAAGCTGGCTTCCTGTAGCGACCCCCGACTGTTCATTAGTTCCCGCAAACTGTCCCACAATAATGAGGTCCGCCGCACCGTACATGGCCTGCAAAAACAAGGCACACAACACAGGAAACGCAAAAGAAATAAGCGATTTAAAAATATTTCCCTGAGTAAGATTAACTTCTTTTCTATGTTTCATAAAGATTTCCTCTCCGTAACAATTATATTTAACATAAGGGATAAAACATTGATACACAAAGTATGCCGTAAAATACTCTTAATAAACAAAAAGCCGAATAAGAAAACGGGAATTTCACCCGTCATCTTATCCGGCTTATAACTCCGCGGTTATCCACCCTCCGATGCTTCAAACGGTATCGTAACAGAAAATGAGAAATAAGTCAAGTTAATATTTTATTCACTTAATTTTCACGCTTAAATCGTTGAATACTGTAAAATATAATGTTATAATGATACAACACCCATAACTAAAAAGGGGAATGTTTATGAATCTTGTAGAATTTAAAAATGTTTATAAGCGTTACACAATGGGAGAAATAACGATTAACGCTGTTGACGGAATTTCGTTTTGTATTAAGCAGGGTGAATTTGCAATCGTTGTCGGCGCGTCGGGAGCAGGCAAAACGACTGTTCTTAACATTCTCGGAGGAATGGACAGCAGCAGCGAAGGCGAAGTTTTTGTAAACAATAAAGATATCAGCAAATTTAACGAAAAGCAGCTTATAGAATACAGAAGATATGATATAGGCTTTGTGTTTCAGTTTTATAATCTTGTTCAAAATTTGACTGCTAAGGAAAATGTTGAGCTTGCAGCACAAATTTGCAAAAATCCTATGGATAGTGAAAAAGCTCTTGAGAGCGTAGGTCTGTTGGGTCGAAAAAATAATTTTCCGTCACAACTTTCCGGAGGAGAACAACAGAGGGTATCTATTGCAAGAGCTCTTGCAAAGCGACCTAAGCTTTTGCTTTGCGATGAGCCAACGGGTGCACTCGACTACAATACAGGCAAGCAAATTTTAAAGCTTTTGCAGGATACCTGCAAAAAAGAAAAAATGACTGTTGTACTTATCACACACAACGGTGCCATAACACCTATGGCTGACCATATAATCGAGATGAAAAGCGGAAAAATCGTCAGAGATGTGTACAATTCTTCACCGAAAAGCATTGACGAAATCGAGTGGTAAGCAATAAACTTTTTTATAAGCAAAAATGCGTGACAGCAAGGGATCCAAAGCTATGACAAAATCTCTAATTAAAAATACATTTCGTGAAATTAAAAATTCAAAAGCACGGTTTATATCCATTATGGCTATAATAGCACTCGGAGTAGGATTTTTGTCGGGAATTAAGGCAACGGTGCCTTCAATGTATCAACTTTCAGACGACTATTTTAAAAGCCAAAATTTAATGGACTACAGACTTGTTTCTACCATCGGATTTGACAGCGAAGATATTAAAGCGGTTGAAAATACCGAGGGCGTTTCATCGGTTATGCCATCGTACTACTGCGACCTTCAAACCACAGGTGAGTCAGGAGGAAGTGTAGTCCGGCTTATTGCCGTACCAAAAGCTTACGGCGACAACAAAGAAATGAACTCCCTTGTATTAAAGGAGGGCAGGCTGCCCGAAAAGAAAAATGAAATAGTTGTTGAATATGAAACCATTGGCGGAACAAAGCATGAAATAGGAGATAAAATTGTTTTTTCCGAAAATGCGGGTGATTCTGATTTAACCGATCAGCTAAATTGTTTTGAGTACACGGTTGTCGGCAAGGTGGACTCTCCCCTTTATATTTCTTACCAAAGGGGTACCACTACTATCGGCGACGGCGAAATCAGCGAATTTATGTACACCTTGGATGAAAACTTTATAAGCGAGCGTTACACGGAGCTTTATGTAAAGGCTGATTTTTCAAAGGACTGTCAGCCGTACACCGATGAATACGATTCGCAGTCGGACAAGCTTTCAAAAGTGTTGGAAAAAACCGCTGACGCACGGTGCACAGCCTTTGACGAGGACATTATTCAAAAGGCAGAAAACGAACTCGAAGACGCCAAAGCACAGTACAGAGACGAAAAATCCGACGCACAGGCAAAGCTTGACGACGCAAAAAAAGCCCTTGATTCGTCACAATCTGAGTTTGACCGAAAAATTCTTGATGCACAAGCTGAGCTTGACGATGCAAAAACAGAAATTGAAAACGGATGGGCACAGCTTGAAACCTCGAAAAACGAATATTATGCACAAATTTCCGCCGCAGAAGAAGAAATTGCAAATCAGGAAACACAGCTTGAAAACGCACAGGCGGAATATGAAAAATCAAAGGCAGATTTTGAATCACAGACAGCTCAGGCTCAAGAAAAAATTGACAGCGGTTTTGAACAATATGAAACAGCTTATAATGAATTTAAAACATCACAGGAGCCTTTACTTGTTTCGGCAATACAGCAGGCAAAACTTGCTGTTGATTCAATAAACAACGCAATAGCAGCCGAAACAGATCCCGATAAAATCTCAGCTCTGAAGCTACAGCTTGAACAGGCTCAAAATAACCTTGAAAGCCTGAATAAACAATATGAAGATGCCGTTTCGGAATTTGAAAAAACAAAGGAAGAACTTGACTTAATGCAGTCACAGCTTGATAAGAAAAAGGCGGAGGGGCAGTCAGAGCTTGACGAGGCATATAATCAAATTGAAAACGGAAAAGCTTTGCTTGAAGCGGGAAAAGCCGAGCTTCAAACACAAAAAAGTGAGGGATACAATAAGCTTTCAGAAGCAGAAAATGAGCTTAATAATGCACAATCACAGTATGATGACGGTGTAAAGGAGCTTGAAGCACAAAAGTCGGAGGGCAGTCAGAAACTTGCCGATGCAAAACAGGAATACGAATCGGAAAAAGCCAGGGCGGAAGATGAATTTGCAAAAGCCGAAGCAGAAATAAAAGACGCACAAAAAGAGCTTGATAACCTTTCAAAACCTCAGTGGTATGTATTTACACGAGATGACAATCCGGGATATTCAAGTTTTTCACAAAACGCCGACAGACTGGATGCCGTGGCAGGCGTATTCCCTATGTTTTTCCTTCTGGTAGCGGTTCTTGTGTGTGTTACAACGATGACCCGTCTTATTGATGAAAAGCGAACGGAAATCGGAACGCTCAAGGCACTCGGCTACAGCAATAAGAGCATAATCGGAAAGTTTGTAATTTACTCACTTACCGCGGCTGTTTTGGGAAGCGCAATCGGCATAATTCTCGGTATCAGCACTCTTCCGTTTATAATATACAATGCATACCAAATGATGTATTATATCGGTGATATAACTCTTAAGCTTGATTATATCAGCATCACAATCGCAACTGCGTCGGCAATTATTTGCACATCAGCCGTTTCAATAGCTGTGTGTATGCGTTCTCTTTCACACAAGCCGGCAGAAGCAATGCGACCCAAAGCACCGAAAGCAGGCAAGAGAATTATCCTTGAATACATTACTCCCCTGTGGAACAGATTCGGTTTTACGGCTAAGCTTACGGCAAGAAATTTGCTGAGATATAAGTCAAGACTGTGTATGACGGTAATAGGCGTTGCAGGATGCACGGCTCTCATTGTTTCCGCATTCGGTCTGCTAAACAGCTTTGACCCTCTCACAAAAGATCAGTTTGAAACAATCTATAAATATGACGCGGTTGTTGTCCCTGAAAACGGTGGAAGCGAACAAGAGCTTTCATACCTCACCGATGCAGCAGGCAAAAACAAAAATATAGAAAACTATATGCTTTTTATGCAGCTTGATGCAAGCGTTGAATTCGGTAAACAGATAAAAGATACGGACACTTATATTTCAGTGCCGCAAAATCCGAACGAACTTGAATCAATTATTTCTCTGCATACACGAAAGTACAAAAACACACTTGATTTAACTGACGACGGCGTGCTGATAAACGAAAAACTTTCGGATGAGCTTGGAATAAAAGTCGGCGACACAATAAAACTAAGCTGCAATGAAGGCGAGGCAGAAGTAAAGGTATGCGGCATTTTTGAGCAGTATATTCAGAATTATATTTATATGACTCCAAAGCTTTATACCTCACTGTTCGGCAAAGAAGCTATGTACAATATGCTTGACATTCAGCTTAAAGACACTTCGGATAAAGCCGCGAATTCCTTAAGCTCAGAATTGTTAAGCGACGACAGAATTATCGCCGTATCCTTTATAAAAACAAGCATAGAGGATTTTGAGAATATGCTTGATTCTTTAAACCTTGTTGTTCTTGTTATGATAATATCTGCGGCGGCACTTGCGTTTGTTGTGCTTTATAATCTTACAAGCATTAATATTGCAGAGCGTATGCGTGAAATTGCAACATTTAAGGTTCTGGGCTTTAACAACCGTGAAACAGCGTCATTCATTTACAAGGAAAATATTATTTTAACCTTGCTGGGTATAGCAGTAGGTCTTGTAATGGGAATATTCCTGACAGGTTTTATCGTTAAAACCGTTGAAGTTGACAACATTATGTTCGGGCGTGACATTTATTTCACATCATTTATTTTTGCCGCGTTGCTCACATTTATATTCTCTCTGCTCGTAAACGCAGCAATGAGTTTTAAGATAAAATCGGTAAATATGGTGGAAAGTCTTAAAAGCTTTGAATAAATATTTAACAAATTATAAACCTAAGGCAAACAGGCAACTCGAGCTTGTTTGCCTTAAATATATATTTTTTTGCCTTATTGTATATATTGCATTAAATAAACACTTAAAAAATATCCTTTATCAGTGCAAATAATCTTTGATTTTTTAACCGTTATATGTTAAAATTACCTATAAAGGTTACAAATTAGTAATTTTTATGTACGCAACAAAATTATGTTACAGTGTAATTGAAAGGATGTTTTTTTGAAAGTTTTTGTTTTTAGAAGAATCAATGCAATAATAGTTGCAGTTGCTGTTCTTTTTACAACTGTTTTTTCATTGTCAATTTTGGCAAGTGCGGCCACAAGCTTTACTCCTCGTCTTACCGCACCTTCATCGACTAATAAATATTATTACAGCGATATAAATCCTTTTTATAAGTGGGGATACGGTATGCCAAACTGTACCGCATACGCTTTTGGAAGAGCGTATGAAATACTCGGCACAGAACCCAAGCTTTCTTGGGGAAACGCTGAGGACTGGTACGGCTACAACAAAACTAACGGCTACTATAGTTACGGTCAAGCCCCAAAAATAGGCGCTGTTGCCTGCTGGCACTATGACGGAGGCGGCGGTCATGTTGCTGTAGTTGAAAAGATTGAAAACGGACAAATCACATTCTCAAACTCTGCATGGAACGGAACTAATTTTTATCTAAGCTATGCAGACACCGATGATAAAAACGCAGGCGGTTCAAGCTGGTGGAATTTTGACGGATATATATATATCAGCGAAACTCTGCAAACTGACGATTTTGAAACGGGCATTTACGAAACAAATGTTGACGATTACCTCAATATGCGAAGCGGTGCAGGGACAAGCTACAGTGCAATAGGAGCGATTCCCGACGGAGTTAAGCTCATCGTTACCAAAACAGACGGAAATTGGGGATATACCTCATATAACGGCACAAAAGGCTGGGTGTGCCTTGATTACTGCATCTATTTATCCTCATCCCCTGCTACAGAACCTTTAACAACACAACCCGCAACCGCAGCACCTACTACAACAAAACCCGCTGAAACCGAGCCCGCAACCGATTCGACCTCTCAGGAACCTACAAAGCCGAATACGCCTGACATTCCCGATTCCCCGTCAGGAAGCATAGGTATGGGCGATATTAACTGTGACGGTGCAATAACCATAGCTGACGCTACACTTTTACAGAGATATTTAGGCGATCTTGTTAAATTAAGTGATGAACAGATAAGCTATTGTGACTTTGACTCTGACGGTCAAATCTCCGTTATGGACTGCACAGCGATTCAAAAATATTTGACATCTTGATTTTTAAGTGACTCAGATTTATAGTCTGGGTCACTTATGCTTTTATTAAATAAAATTTATGTAAAAATTGCGTAATATAACATTATTTTACAATGTTTATTCTTGTTTTATTATGGATTATCTTGTATAATAACTTTAATTACAGATGCAGATCAGTATAGTAAAAAATTTAAACAGGCGGTGATTTTTTTGGCATCTGACAATAAAAAGAAAAATGAAAAAACAAAAAACACAGTAAAATGGGATAATTTCCCCTATAACAATAGAGAGCTTAGCTGGATTGATTTTAACAAAAGGGTTCTTGAGGAAGCAATAAAAAAAGAAAACCCCATTATGGAAAGATGCAATTTTCTTTCAATAACGGCTTCAAACCTTGATGAATTCTTTATGGTAAGGGTGGCAGGCGTGCTCGATCAAATTCATCACGGAGTAAAGTCAAAGGATCCGTCAGGCTTGACGCCAAAGGAGGTTATGAGCCGCCTTTCCGAAAAGATCCACGATTTTGCAAAGAGGCAGTATGTTTGCTACAATCGCTCTGTAATACCGTCTTTGCGTGCAAACGGTATTGTATTCAAGGATATTAATGATCTTAACGGTGACCAGCTTGCATTTATTAACGATTATTTCCGCAAGGTCGTATTTCCTGTTATTACGCCCATGGCAGTTGACACAAGCCGTCCGTTTCCGCTTCTCGCAAACAAAAGCCTTAACATTGCCGTAAGACTTACAAACGCCAAAAAGGAAGAATTTTTTGCAGTAGTACAGGTTCCTTCAATTTTGCCGAGGTTCCTTGAATTACCGTCAAGAGAAAACAGGGTATTTATCCTGCTTGAGAAGGTAATTGCTGCTCATTTAAACGAACTTTTCGAGCTTTACAACATAAAAGACCATGATGTATTCAGAATTACGCGAGATTCAGACCTTGACATTGATGAGGATACCGAGGATCTGATGGCAGAAATCAAAAAATCCATTCGTAAGCGCAAGAGGGGTGAACCCGTAAGGCTTGAGTTTTGCAAAAAATGTAATATAGAAATCAGAAATTTCCTTATCAATGCCCTTGATGTAAACGAGGACGAAATATATTATCAGCACGGCCCTCTTGACCTTACATTCCTTTCAAAATTCGCAAGAATTAAGGACTGTGAAAAATTGTGCTTTGAGCCTATCGTCCCAGTTAATCCCCCGGCGGAATTTTACGGATACGATGATATTTTCGAGGCAATAAGAGAAAAAGACAGGCTTGTTCATCATCCGTACGAGAGCTTTGATGTTGTCGTTGATTTTGTCAAAAAAGCAGCTGTTGACCCAAAGGTACTTGCAATCAAACAAACGCTTTACCGTGTAAGCGGAAACTCACCTATTGTTGCCGCACTTATTAAGGCGTGCGAAAACGGCAAGCAGGTTACCGTACTTGTTGAGCTGAAAGCACGCTTTGACGAGGAAAACAATATCCAATGGGCAAACAAGCTTGAAAAAGCCGGTTGTCATGTTATTTACGGACTTACAGGACTTAAAACGCACTGCAAAATCTGTCTTGTAGTACGCCGTGACGACGACGGAATCAGACGCTATCTGCATATGGGTACAGGTAACTACAACGACAGCACGGCACGCTTTTACACAGACATCGGAATGTTTACCTGCCGTGAGGAATACGGTGTTGACGCATCATCTCTGTTTAATGTTCTCACAGGCTACTCGTTCCCTCCCGAATACAACAAGTTTATTGTTGCCCCCAACGGAATGAGAACATTTTTTGAGGCTATGATAATAAACGAAACTCAAAACGCAAAACTCGGACTTCCCGCAAAAATCACAGCCAAGGTAAACTCTCTTGTTGACCCTAATATAATAAAACTTTTGTATGATGCATCAAATGCAGGCGTTAAGGTAGAGCTTATTGTCAGAGGCATTTGCTGTCTTGTGCCGGAAGTAAAGGGCTTCAGCGAAAACATCAAGGTAATTTCTATTGTCGGTCAGCTGCTTGAACACAGTCGAATCTTTATATTTGAAAACAACGGAAATCCTCAATATTATATGGGCAGTGCGGATTGGATGCCGAGAAATCTTGACAAGCGTGTTGAACTTGTATTCCCTGTCGAAGACGAGGATTTAAAAAAGCGTGTACAGGAAATTGTTACAATTATGTTTAAAGACACAATCAATGCACGCAGACAGCACAGTGATATGACATATACTCCTGTTGAAAAGAGAGGCAAAAAACGCCTTAATTGTCAAAAATATTTTTCAAAGCTTGCTTTAAAGGCACAAAAAAATGCAATGAATGCAAACTATGCAAAAACAGTCGGAACTCCCGTTGTTCCGCTCAAGAAAGGTGAAGTTGAAGAATGAAAAGAGTAGGTATTTTGACAAGCGGCGGTGATTGCCAAGGCTTAAACTCAACTATAAGAGCCGTTGCAAAAACACTGTATAATCACTACGGAACAGACGATGTTGAAATAATCGGAATTATCGACGGCTACAGAGGACTGATTTACGGAGAATACAAAAGAATGAAACCCGAAAACTTTTCGGGTATTCTGACTATGGGAGGTACAATTCTCGGCACATCAAGACAGCCGTTTAAATTAATGCGTGTTATCGACGAAAACAGCGTCGATAAGGTTGCGTCCATGAAAAAAAATTACAAAAAGCTTAATCTTGACTGTCTCGTTGTTCTCGGCGGAAACGGTACTCAAAAAACAGCTAATCTGCTACGAGAGGAGGGGCTGAATGTAGTTTCGCTTCCTAAGACAATAGATAATGACCTTTGGGGAACCGATATTACATTTGGCTTTCAAAGTGCAGTTGATATAGCTACACATGTTATCGACTGTATCCACACAACGGCCACCTCGCACGGCAGAGTGTTTATTGTTGAGGTTATGGGGCATAAGGTCGGCTGGTTAACGCTTTATGCAGGCATTGCCGGAGGAGCGGACATTATTCTTATTCCCGAAATTCCGTATGACATTAACTCGGTTGTAAAAACGATAAAGTCACGCACGGCAAAGGGCAAAAACTTTTCAATTCTCGCTGTAGCTGAGGGCGCCATATCCAAAGAGCTTGCCGCACTTCCGAAAAAGCAAAAAAAGGCGGCAATAGCTCAGATGAAATACCCCTCTATCTCCTACAAAATTGCCGCTGAAATCGAAAATGCCACTGGTCAGGAAACAAGGGTTACCGTTCCTGGTCATTTTCAAAGAGGCGGAAGCCCCGACGCGTTTGACCGCGTTATTTCCACACGCTTCGGTGCGGCGGCAGCCCAGCTTATTATTGATAAAAACTACGGAAATATGGTTGCGATGTATAACAATAAGGTCGTAGCTGTTCCGCTTGAAGAAATTGCGGGAAAGCTTAAAACAGTTCCAGTAGATTGCGAAGAAATCAAAACTGCCAAAGCATTGGGTATTTCATTCGGCGACTGAAAATTCTAACTGTAAGTCATATATAATTAAAAGCGGCTGTTTCATAATGAAACAGCCGTTAATTTTTGTATTTTAGGTTTATCAAAGAATAAAACCTATTTTTTTCATTACCTTGCCCAATGTGCGGCTGCTGATTTTGAGAGCTATATCATCGGCTTTTCTGTAGCACTCCTCAAGATATGCCTTGTCCTTGATAAGCTTTTCGTAACGCTCACGAATAGGTCTGAGCGTTTCAATAACTGCCTCTCCTACAGCTGTCTTAAAGTCGCCGTAGCCCTTACCGTCAAAATCATGCTCTATCTGCTCATACGACAAGCCTGTTACTGCACTGTAAATAGCCATAAGGTTGTTTACACCGTCCTTACCGTCCGCATATCTCACGCAAGCCTCGCTGTCAGTTACAGCCCTTTTAAATTTTTTCATAATCAGTTCGGGAGCATCAAGGAGATGAACACAGCCGTTCACATTCTCGTCTGACTTGCTCATCTTCTTTGTAGGATCCTGAAGGCTCATTACCCTTGCACCGTTCTTCGGAATAAATCCGTCGGGAATCTTAAATACATTTCCGTAAAGTCCGTTGAAACGCTCAGCAATATTTCTGGTGATTTCAATATGTTGTTTTTGGTCTGCACCTACCGGAACCTTGTCGGCCTGATAAAGTAGGATATCTGCCGCCATAAGTACGGGATAAGTAAACAAACCTGCGTTTATATTATCGGCGTGCTTTGCACTTTTGTCCTTAAACTGCGTCATTCTCGACAGCTCGCCGAACTGGGTATAACAGCTCAGTGCCCATGAAAGCTCGGCGTGGGTATGCACATGACTTTGAATAAAGAAAATGCTCTTTTCTACATCAATACCGCAAGCCATGATAGAAGCATACGCGTCAAGTATATTTTTTCTCAACACAGACGGTTCCTGTCTTACTGTGATGGTGTGCAAATCTGCAAGTGCGTAAATGCAGTTATATTCATCCTGCATGGTTACCCAGTTGCGAATCGCACCGAGGTAATTTCCGAGTGTGATAGTTCCGCTTGGCTGTATTGCACTGAATACAACCTCTTTTTTCTTTTCGTTTTCCATGTGTCAATTCCTCCGTAATATCGTTTTATATCGTTTAAATTAGTTAAATCTTTATCACCAATTATTAGCTATTTCTCCAAGTATTTTTATACCCTTTTCAAGCTGTTCATCGGTAGGCGTCGAAAAGTTGATTCTAAAACTGTTGCAAGCTTCGCTTTCATCAGTCAAAAATGCGTTTCCCGGAACGACGCAAACCTTATTTTCAACAGCTTTTTTGCAAAATTCAAGCATATCAATATTTTGAGGCAGGTCACACCAAATAAACAAACCTCCGTCGATTTTGTTATAGGAAATTGCGGGAGCACAATATTTGTCAAGCAAATCCATACAATACCGAGCCTTTTTGGTGTAAATTTGACGAAGTTTTGCAAGGTGAGCATTAAAATCATACTTCGTGATAAACTCGTTGCAGACATACTGTGACCAAATATTTGTGTGAACATCGCTTGCCTGCTTGCAAACAACAAGCTTTTGAAAAAGCGGCTTTGGGCAAATACAGTATGCAACTCTCATTCCCGGTGAGATAACCTTTGAGAAAGAACCTGCGTAAATTACAATTCCGTCCTCATCGAGAGATTTTATATTGGGAACATACTCGCCGCTGTAACGCAAATCACCGTACGGATTATCCTCAAGAATAAGCACTCCGTACTTTTTTGCGAGTGCGTATACTTTCTTTCTTTTTTCAAGACTCATTGTCACCGACGACGGATTTTGAAAATTCGGAATAGTGTAAATAAACTTTGCTTTTGGATTGTTTTTAAGTGCAGTTTCAAGGTCCTCCACACTCATACCGTCACTCTCGACCTTAACACCGACAAGCCTTGCATTATAGCTGCGAAAAGTGTTCAGCGAGCCGATAAACGACGGAGCCTCGCAAATAACGACATCTCCCTCATTAAGCAATGCTTTTGAACACAAGTCCATTATCTGCTGTGCTCCCGATGTAATTAAAACATCGTCAGACTCGCTGCCCGTATTATGTTCTTCTTTCATATACCGAGAAATTGTTTTTCTCAGCGGAGTGTAACCCTCGCTCACACTGTACTGCAAAACCGAAATAGGATTGTTCTTTAATACATCGGCAGAAATCTGTTCAATCTCATTTACAGGGAATGCATCCGGAGACGGATTGCCTGCCGAAAGCGAAACAACCTCGGGGTCTGCCGCGTATTTAAAAATTTCTCTTATTGCACTGGGCTTAAGATTTGATACTCTGTCAGAAAATTTATATTCCATTTTATCCCTCTTCTTCTGTCTTACATCTATCTATCATTTTATCACGAATTACAGCTATATTCAAGCAATATAGCTTTGTATCAGCCCTAAAAAAATCAGTTTGGTTAAAAAAATGTAAATTTGTATTGTTTTAAGGGGGTAAATGTAGTATAATTAAAATGCATTACTTTACTATAATTTGTTTTACAACATCTATTTGACTAACATATATGGGAGAATTACCATGAGTAAACGCAATGATTACGATTACTTTAATTTAGATAACTTTGATGACGGATACGACAGCAGAGACTATCGCCGCCGTCAGCCTGAGCGCAGACAGGGCTCTTACAACAGGCGGCCTGTCTATAGCTCTGCTTCCCGACGCAGAAACAACAAAAGACGCACCCGCAACCGAATTATAATGGTAAGCTGCGGAATACTTATTATTATACTGATTATCGTAGCCATATCATCTGTTTTTAGAGGTTGTTTCGGCACAGAACCGACGAGTGCTTCTGTTTCGACCGAAACTAAGCCGTCAAACAATGTGCAAACTACCACTGCGCCGCAAACGACTAAGGAAGATGACCTTTCCCCCGCGTATTTTAAAACTCCTAAGATTGAGGACGACAACACAAACGGCACAATGTCTTACGGCATATATGTTTGGAACAAAAAAGCCTACGAGCTGTTTGGAAGCGATGATGAGAGGGCTAAAAACTACGCCGACACAATTAACGGCTTTGCTGAAAAGCTAAACGGCATCAAGGTTTATGATATGGTAATTCCAAACCATACCGAGATGGGTCTGCCGCAAAGGCTGAAAGACAGCGATGCTCCGTCGTCATCTCAGGCCGAAAATATAAAAAGTATTTATGCCAATTTATCTGACAATGTGACTGCCGTAAATGCATACAATTACCTTGCAGACCACAATGATGAGTACATCTACTTTGGCTCTGACCACCACTGGACGGGGCGCGGAGCTTACTATGCATACGCCGCGTTTGCAAAATCCAACGGTCTTGATGTTCTTTCGCTTGATGACTGCACCGAACAAAAAATCGAGGGCTTTACGGGAACATTTTCAAACACTGTAAGCGGTCTTGACACCGATACTGTTCACTACTGGGAATTTCCGTACAATGTTACAATGAATATTACCGATGCAAACGGTAATGTGAGCACATATACAAGCCCTTACTATCAGTACGCCGAAGCAGGCACATTGACATACGGTGTATTCATTGTAGGCGACAATCCTCTTACCGTTTTAAGTTCCGATTCGGAAAAAGCAAAGGAAGGCAAAAAAATTGCCGTTGTTAAGGAAAGCTACGGAAACGCTTTTGTCCCCTATCTTACCTACAATTACGATGAAGTTCATGTTATTGATTTTCGTTCATTCAGCGGAAACCTTGTTTCCTACTGTCAGGAAAACGGTATAGACGAGGTACTGTTCCTCAACGGCATTATGAGTGCAAATACTCAGATTCAGCTTGACAGTATGAGCGGGCTGTTCGACTGATACTAAATTATAAATTAAAACTACGAAAGGAGGCGACGGTATGATAGCAGAAAAGGTAAAAGTCAGCTTGTTCGGGAAAATAAGCAGTAACCTGCGTTCTGCCTATATAAGCTCATCAAATATACAAAACAAAAGTGCTTATGTTGTATCACGCAGAAAACTGCCCGAATACTTTGACGGTATAGTCATAGCCGTTGCCGAATTTGAGGGACTTGACGGGGAAAGAGCAGTTGTTGCACCGCTCGGAGAAATTTTTTATGAGCCTGAGCTGAGAAAGCTTTTTACAAGGCTTAAAAATGTTACTCTGAAATCAATCAGCTGTCTTTACGAAAAATCCTGCGGAGCAATAATCTTTTATAAAACTAAGCAAAACACCAAAATCCTGCTTGTAAAAAACAACAAGGGAAGATATTGGAGTTTTCCAAAAGGTCACGTTGAGTACGGAGAAAACGAACAGCAAACCGCTATTCGGGAAATTAAAGAGGAAACAGGCCTTGATGTAGTTATTTTTGACGGTTTTAGGGAAATCAGTGAGTATTGTCCGTTTGGTAAAATCCGAAAGCGTGTTATTTTCTTTTTGGCACAGGCATTTACCGATAATGTTAAGATACAGGAAGAGGAAATTGACAGCTACATCTGGGTTGATCTTCAGCAAGCACGAAAATTATGCTCTTACGAAAACGATTTGCGTATAATTGAAAAAGCCGAAACGGCAATTCATTTAATGAGAAACTAATTATGGGGTAATTGGGGTACACTTGATGTGTGCCTCTTTTTTATTTTGTTGAGGTCGTTAAAATATTGTCAATTTGCACAAATAAGTCTGATATTAAAAATATGATAAGATGTTTAAATCAAGAGAATTTTATGCTAAATACCCAAAAAATAGTATAATTTTTATTGAAAACGCAAATTTTTCTTTATTTATATTATCTAAATAACCAAAGATTTAATTAATTTTTTTGTTGTTTTTCTACTGTACTAACCTAATTTATTATTGTATAATATAACCATAGCAAATTACATATGCTATAAACAATAACACCTTATATGAAAGGGGAAAAAATAAATGAAACTTGATAATGTTCTTGCTCAGAGAAAAAACAAAACTATCTACAAGGACGGTGACTTTGCCGTTAAGGTCTTTGACGAAACCTTCCCGAAGTCTGACATTTTAAACGAGGCTCTCAATCAGGCGAGAGTTGAAGAAACAGGTCTTAATATTCCGAAAGTGGAGGAAGTCAAGAAGATTGACGGCAAGTGGGCGATTGTTTCAACATATATCGAAGGCAAAACTCTTGCAACACTTATGCAGGAAAATCCCGATAAGACCGATGAGTATCTTGAACTTTTTGTTGATATCCAGATTAATATCCTCAACAAAAAAGCTCCGTTACTCAACAAGTTAAAGGATAAAATGAGCAGAAAGATTGACGAAACCGATCTTGACGCTACTACAAGATATGAACTTCACACCCGTTTGCAGGGAATGCCTAAGCACGCAAAGGTTTGTCACGGCGACTTTAACCCCAGCAACGTTATTATAGCTCCTGACGGTACTCCGTTTGTGCTTGACTGGTCACACGCAACACAGGGCAACGGCTCTGCCGACGCCGCAAGAACATATCTTTTGTTCCGCCTCAACAAACAGGACGATCTTGCTGAAAAGTATCTGAAGCTTTTCTGCGATAAGACAGATACTGCACGCCAGTATGTAAACGAATGGCTTCCGATTGTAGCTGCTTCGCAGTCCGTAAAGGGCAAACCCGAAGAACGTGAATTTTTACTTTCGTGGGTCAATGTGTGCGACTATCAGTAATAAATAAGAAAATCAACTGAAAAATTTATCCTCTTAATATTAGTTTATTGACATAAAATCTAACAAAACACGCCCCTGCGACTAATTGTTGCAGGGGCGTGTTTTTATTACTCAAAATCTCCGCCGCATGGCAGAAATACATCATTTAATCTGTCTTTTTTGAGCATCCAAAGCTTCATATACATTGCAATCGGTGAAGCCTGCGGCAGAACATTTATTTTCAGTCCGTCATACAACTGCTTGCTTTCGTAATTAAAGCCCTCACAGGCTCCCGTTAAATACACGGGAATATCAGACTTTTGTGCTTCGTAACAAAAGTGTCGAAGCTCGCTTCCGTCTGTATTAAGCGTTCCGGAATGATAACCCTCAAGCAAAACCGCCTTTATACCACGCGGAATTTTAGGTAAAACCGCTCCGACATGAGCTTTTAAAAACATCACATCGGATCTTTCATCAAGTTCAAAGCAATCGGAAAGCACAATACTGTCGTTTTGTTCAGTATAGTGCTTGTTTTTCAATAAGCCCTCACCGTCGGAATATAACGCGTACACACTGTTTTTGTATATACTGAAAACAGAGTCATCATACGGAAGATGCGGCAAAATCCGTGACGCACGATGAAGCAGGGTAAAATCCGAACCGTCGTTTTTATATGAGACAAACACTCCCCTGCTCTCACCTTGCTTTATAAGCTCTACTGCACCACTAAAATTTGCAAATCCGTTTGAACGCTCATCATCAAGCGGGTATGCAGCTGAAACTAAAACTATCGGTGTACCGCACAGTCCAAATGAGTAGGATAAATACGCCGCCGTATATTGCAGAGTATCGGTTCCGTGGGCAACGATTACTCCGTCGAACCTGCTTAAATCATATGAATTAATACATCTGTAAAGCTGTGCAAGCAATTTACCGTTCATATTTTCGCTTAAAATATTAAAGGGCTGAACCACGGTAAACTGAATTTCGCTGCTCTGTCCGTACATTTTAATAAGCTTATATGAATTGCTTTCATCGGGTGAGATAACTCCGTTTTTAACAGCAGAGCCTATTGTGCCGCCGCTGAACACTACCAGAATTTTCAAAATTAATCTCCTCCGTTTTTGTTTTTATTAATATTATTGCCACAACAAACGGTATAATTAAAGTGAAAACAATATTTAATATAAATTATATATCACGGATTTTTTAAAAACAAGGCATAAACCCAAAAACGACCGCAAATGCGGCCGTTTTTGGGATTTAGAAGTTTTGAAATTAACGTGAAAAACTAATTAACTTTTGTTAAAAGCCTTAATAGATTTAGCCTACCTTAGCGTTACCTGTATCGCCAAAGAAGTTAAATCTAAAAAGCTTGCTCTCATCGTTTTTATTCTCACAGATTATGCTTGCTTCAGCAATCTTACCACCCTCGATAAGGCGTGTTAAGCCAACGAGCTGGCAAAGCTTACTGCGAAGATTCAATCTGTCGCCTTCCTTTGTGATGAGATATACGTTGCCCTCGCAGGTATCAAGCACGGCGAGGAACGCAGTTACGTCGACATCATGCAAACTAAGAATCGGTGTCATAATGTTTCCTCCTTAAATTCTTTAATATATAAAGTTTTTTCGTGCGCCATTTACCATTTGGCAAATCATGATTATTTATCGGCATTATTAATTTCAATTTTACTCGAGTAAGGCTAAATCGAAACAAGCCGACAGTCAAGCGGACTATTTACTTGACAATTATTATTATAGTCAACAATTTTAAAAAGTCAACAATTTTTTGACTTTAATTTTGTTTATTTGTTCTTTTATATGTCAAATATATCTAAAATTTATATTACATTTTTATTTAACTTGCACTAATTACGCCTTGATGTAATTTACAATTCAACAATATTCTTGTTATGATTTCGTCAGTTTAAACAACTTATTTCCTTTTTAGCAATATAAAAATCCATTATTTTTACAAACTTATATTTTGGGCGTATTGTGATTTTGGGGTGTATGCGTTATAATACTAACAACCGATAAACAGAAAGGACGAAAAGTATGCTTAACGATTTTTATAAACAATTTAAAAGCGGAACAGACATCAGGGGCGTCGCAAGTGAGGGCGTTGAGGGACAAAGCGTAAATCTAACCGACGAAGCCGTTGCTGCAATGGCAGACGGCTTTGTTTTGTGGCTGTCTAAAAAGATAGGAAAACCCGCAAATGAACTTACAATATCCGTCGGACGGGACAGCAGAATTTCGGGGCCTCATATAATGGATATTACTACAAGACGGTTCAAAGAATGCGGCGCAAAGGTTCTGTGCTGCGGTCTTGCCTCTACCCCGTCGATGTTTATGACGACCGTTGACCTTAACTGCGACGGAGCTTTGCAGATTACGGCAAGCCACCATCCGTTTAACCGCAACGGTTTAAAATTCTTCACCCGTGACGGAGGTCTTGAAGGTTCTGATATTGAGGAAATATTGACATACGCACAAAACGGCGAACACCCCGCTTCTGCGGACACAGGCTCAATCGAGCAGATTGATTATATGAGCGACTACGCAAAAGGGCTCTGCAAAAAAATCAAAAAAGAAGTAAATGCCGAAGATTATGAACATCCTCTCAAAGGATTTAAGATTGTTGTTGACGCAGGAAACGGAGCAGGCGGATTTTACGCAGACAAGGTGCTTTCTGTTTTGGGCGCTGATACTGACGGCAGCCGTTATCTTGAACCTGACGGTATGTTCCCCAATCATGTACCTAACCCGGAAGATTCAACGGCAATGGCTTCAATTTGCGAGGCGGTAAAGGAAAGCAAAGCCGACCTGGGCGTGATTTTCGACACAGATGTTGACAGGGGCGGCGCCGTTGACTCAAAGGGCAACGAAATTAACCGCAACAGACTTGTTGCGGTTGCCTCTGCCATTGCACTTGAGGGCAACGACGGCGGAACAATTGTTACGGACTCAATCACATCAAGCGGACTAAAGGACTTTATCGAAAACACACTCGGCGGAAAGCATTACCGTTACCGCAGAGGATACAAGAATGTCATCGACAAAGCAATTGAGCTTAATAATCAAGGTATTAACTGTCCCCTTGCAATTGAAACATCGGGACACGCCGCAATGCGTGAAAATTATTTTCTTGACGACGGTGCATACCTGTGCACAAAAATAATTATCAAAATGGCGCAGCTTCGCAGTCAGGGCAAAGAGCTTGATGAGCTTACATCACAGCTTAAAGAACCTGTAGAGAGCAAAGAAATTCGTTTTAAGATCACCGAAAAAGACTTCAGAGCCTGCGGAGAAAAAATCATCTCCGACCTCACCGCATATGCCGAAAAACAGGACGGCTGGCAAGTTGCCGACGATAATCGCGAGGGCATAAGAGTTTCGTTTGACAAAGAAAACGGCGACGGCTGGTTTTTGCTTCGTCTGTCTGTTCATGACCCGATTATGCCGCTAAACATAGAAAGCGACAGCGTGGGCGGAGTTGATTTGATTTACAATAAGCTCTATGAATTTTTAAAAACAACAAGCGGTCTTGAAATCTGATTTTGAGAAAATCCCCCGTTCATATGCGTTCGCAACCGATAGTTGCGGCAATGAAAACCGAAATGTATGGCTGAAAATATCTGTTTCACGATATAATAAGCTCAGCAAATAAACGAGGAGTGCTATTATTATGAATATAGAAACAGCCAACAGATTATTACAGTACAGAAAAAAGCACAACCTAAGTCAGGAGGCTCTCGCCGAAAAAATAGGTGTAAGCCGACAGGCAGTTTCAAAATGGGAGCGTGCCGAAGCGTCTCCCGATACCGATAATCTTATTCTCCTTTCAGAAATCTACGGCGTGTCGCTTGATGAGCTTCTTAAAGGCAGTGACGCAAAAAAAGCGGCAGATGAAAATGTTCCCCAAAATGATTTTGAACCACAAGAAGATAAGGAGCAAAAACACGACAACAGCTGTTCGCATAATTCAAATTATGAAGCCGAAACAAAGCGCCAAAAGGCGGACAATGTATCGTTTAAAAACGGATTGCATATTGATTCAAAAGGCGGCGACCAAGTACACATTAATTGGAAAGACGGCATACATGTTCGTGACAGATACGGAGCAAAGGTTGATGTCGGCTGGAAAGGCATTCATGTTGAAGACGGCGGCAAAGATCATGTTTATACGGATGAAAACGGCGATGTTTATTCGGATGAGGATATTATTAAAAAGTATGGAACAAACAATAAAAAATCCTTTTGGCACAAATTTCCTTTCCCGCTGATCACTTTAATTGCTTTTATTATTTGGGGTACAAGCTCAGTCGCATTCGGTTGGTCGCTGAGCTGGATAGTTTTTCTCACTATTCCCCTTTACTACACCATTGTTGACGCAATATACAAGCGTAAAGCAAGCCATTTTGCATATCCTGTACTCGTCGCTATCGCATATATAATTTTCGGTTATTTTAATGTATGCGGCGGATGGGCACTGGGTTGGCTGGTGTTTCTCACAATCCCGATATACTATTGGATTTGCTCATTTTTTGAAGCTATATGCGAAAAGTATAAACGCAGTGAATGTGAATGATAAAACATACCTGCAAGAGTCAGAATACCTTTTTTCATTATGTAATGTCTTTTTAAAATATGATTTAAACAACAATGAACCGCCTGTCGAATTTACTCGACAGGCGGTTTTGCTTCTCGTTTTTTCAGGTCAAATAAGCCTTAATTATCAGCCTATATACTCAAGATTATCCGTATCAAGCTGTGATGTACGCATTGCGGGCTTGCAAAGCGGAATCTTTTTGCCGCTTTTTATAAACAAAGGTACTTCGTTAAGAGCAATATCAATGTAATGCATACCCTTTGTCATCTTTTCTGTTTTTACACTCGTTCCGCTCAGCTTTACAAATGTCATGTCCTCAGGCAGATAAACATATCTTCCGCTGACATTCTGCTCATATACGGGACAAATCATACATTCATCTCCGAGCATAAGCTGGGTTTCACACTCTCGTGCGATTTTATCATCGGGATAATCAAACGAAAGCGGTCTAAACATCATATCGTTATTCTCGCTTGCATTGCGGAAAGTGCCGTAAAGATACGGAATCAGACGATAGCGAACCTCGATAATGTCTTTAAAGTCTTCGCAGTTCTCAAAATTGTAACATTCCTGATTTCTTGTACCCAATGCGGCATGGTTTCTCATAAGCGGAGTAAACACGCCGAGAGCGAGAAATCTAAGCACAAGGTCACGGGTTGCATTTTCGTTAAAGCCGCCGAGATCTGCACCGCAGTAAAGGAATCCGCACATATTAGCCGACGGAAGCATTTTGAGATTGAGCAGAATATGCGACCACCACGAATGATTATCGCCAAACCAAATTCCGCTTGAACGATGAGCTCCTATGTATGAAGCACGGGAGAACATAAGTATTTTCTCTTCGCCGAATTCTTTGGCAAAATATTCGCCTGCCGCCTTTGTCATATTTGCGCCGTATATATTATGTACACGGTCATGGCATACCTGCTTGCCGTCTATCGTGTGGTAGATGCTTGAATAATCCTTGGGGCTGTTGGAAAGTCCGAGCAAAGTGTCTTTCATACTGAAAAATTCCGAAAGGTCAAGGTTTTTTCCTTTAAGCGAACTCAGCTTTTCCATAGCCTCGTTAAGACCTTTTACCGAATAAAAAATTGCGGGCTCGTTCATATCGTTCCAAAATCCGTCGATACCTGCGTCCGTCAAAACTTTGTATTTTGAGCCGAACCACTCGCGCACATCCTTGCGGAGAAAATCAGGAAAGCCCACTATTCCCGGCCATACGCCGCCCTCAAAGTCGGTTCCGTCCTCATTTTTGCAGAAATATCCCTTATCTCTGCCCTCTTCATAAACGCTGTAGCCGTCCTCTTTTTTGACGCCTGCGTCAATAATCGGAATAAGGTGTATTCCCTGCTCACGCTTCTGTGCAACATACTTTGCAAAATCAGGAAACTTATTTTCATCTACCGTAAAGTCCTTGTAGCGTTCCATATAGTCTATATCGAGATATACGCAGTCAAGCGGGATACCTGCGTTGTCATAACCGCTTATAACACCGTCAACGGCCTCAGTATCGGGATAGCTCCAGCGGCTTTGCTGATAACCGAAAGCCCAGAAAGGAGGGATGTAGCTTTTGCCTATGGCGCCGCGAAATTCCTTTACTATTTCAATCGGTTTTTCTCCCTTGATATAATAAAAATCAAAATCAGTTCCGTCTATTGTAATAATAGTTTTGTTTTTATATGTATATCCGATGTCCCAGCGTATTCTTGCGGGAAAATCAATAAACATTCCGAAACAGTCGCTGCCCGAAAGCATCAAAAAGTTGTGTGCCGCATACAGAGATGATTTTGTTTCGGTATGGAAAGGGTCGTCGCTGCAAAAGCTCTCATATACCCAGCCACGCTTGTTAATTCCTCTCGGCGCTTCACCAAGTCCGTAGATAATGTCGTTGTCAGTCATATCAAATTCAAGAATAAATTTGCCGTTTTCCTCTCTGCTTAAAAAAGGAAAATCCTTATTGTCCGACAAATCAAAGATTTTTACAACCGCCTCCGTGCAAATAGGTGTGCCAAAGGTAAACTTTTTTATCATTTTGCCGCTCCTCCTGTTGAATCAGTTTTTTAGATATTTATATTTTATATTTTTTAGTTCATTAATTGTATAATATTTTAGGCTTTTTATGGCAATATATTTTTATTTGTCAAAAAATATGCAACTATATTATACCTGCAATCAAATCATACAGAGGAACCACGGCAATAGGAAGAAAAATTGCAGGTACCATATTCATAACCTTGAGCTTTGTAATCCCCAAGATATTAAGTGCAAGTCCGATAATTATTACATACCCCACGCAGTTCATTTCATTTACAACCGCAGTTGTAAGCACAGGCGCAACAAAGCTTGCCAAAACGGTAATAAGTCCCTGATACACAAGTACAAAAATCGCAGAAAACAGCACGCCTATTCCGAGTGTGCTTGCAAAAATTATGCTTGAACAAAAATCCATCGCAGACTTTGTAAAAAGCACCGAGCAATCTCCCTCAAGACCCGCCTGAAGAGAACCGACAATCGTCATCGCGCCCACGCAGAAAAGCAAACTTGATGACACAAATCCCTGTGCCACAGTTGAGTTTTCATCACCGCGGCTTACTTTTCTTTCAATAAACTTGCCCACATTATTTACACGCTTGTCCAAATCGACAAGCTCACCCAAAAGCGTTCCTACAATCATAGAAATTACCGCAACCAAAGTATTTTCACCGCAAAGACATCCCGATATACCTATAAATGCCGTTATAAGACCGAGTGCCTTAAAAACCGAACCGCTTACACGCTTTGGAATGCCTTTTTTGAACAATATGCCGATTACCGCACCCAACAGCACCGTAGCCGTATTTACAAGCGTTCCGACCAAACCGTACATTTTTACCATTCCATTCTTATGTATTTAGATGTTTTAAGTATAAATCATTTCAAAAAAACATTCAATATTTTTTATATAAATGTAATATTTGTACGATGCTTTATTGGGAAAATAAACTTTGTGAGTGTTGAATTTATCCTCTTTTTATGATAAAATGTATTGATAAGATATATACTTAAAATGTAGACAGAACCGAATTATATAAACATACCTTTGAAAGGGGTTATCTTGTATGTGTGGTATTTGCGGATTTACGGGACAGGTTGTCAACCGCGATGATGTAATTAAAAATATGACCGAAGTCATTACCCACAGGGGTCCGGATTCCGACGGTATATTTACCGATGATTATATTTCCATGGGTTTCAGACGACTTTCTATTATTGATCTTGAGGCAGGTCACCAGCCGATATATAACGAAGATAAGTCGCTTGTACTCACCTTTAACGGAGAAATATATAACTACAGGGAACTTCGCAAAGTCCTTGTACAAAAGGGTCATAAATTTACCACCGATACCGACAGCGAGGTACTTGTACACGGCTTTGAGGAATGGAAAGAGGATTTGCTTCCGAAGCTCAGAGGTATGTTTGGCTTTGCAATTTACAACACAAAGGACAAGTCAATTTTCATAGCCCGTGACTTTTTCGGAATCAAGCCAATGCATTACACAATGATAGGCGAAGATTTCGTTTACGCAAGCGAAATAAAGAGTATTCTTGAACATCCGAATTTTGTGAAAAAATTTAATACTAAAGCCCTTGATACCTACCTTTCATTTCAGTACGCAGTGCCGCCCGAAACATTTTTTGAGGGTGTTTACTGCCTTATGCCGGGTCACTATCTGTGGTTCCGTGACGGCGTAATCGAAACAACACGCTACTTTGAGCCACGCTTTACTCCGAATGAGGAGCTAAGCGAAAAACAGGCTGTAAATGATATTGAAAAGGTTTTTGAAAACTCGGTAAACGCCCACAAAATTGCCGATGTTGAGGTTGGATGCTTTTTATCAAGCGGCGTTGACTCAAGCTATGTTTCAACATATTTTGCCGACCAAAAAACATTTACCGTAGGATTTGATTTCGGAGAAAAGTACAACGAAATAAGCTGGGCCAAAGAATTGAGCGAAAAAATAGGAGTTGAGCATCACACTCATCTTATTTCGAGCGAGGAATTTTGGGACGCTGTATCAACTGTTCAGTACCATATGGATCAGCCGCTTGCAGACCCGTCGTGTATCGCACTTTATTTTGTATCTCGACTTGCAAGCCAATATGTAAAGGTTGTACTGTCGGGAGAGGGTGCAGACGAACTGTTCGGCGGATACACCTGCTACAACGACCCCAGAGTTTTTAGGATGTATCAAAAAATTGTTCCGCACTGCATCAGAAAAGCAATAAGAGCAATCTGCCGCAAGCTTCCCGACATCAAAGGCAGAGATTATCTTATCCGTGCCTGCGATCCGCTTGAGGAACGCTATATCGGCAATGCGTTTATGTATGATTATAATCAGAAAAAGGCTATCCTCAAGGATCCATCAATAGCAACCCGTCCTCAGGACTACACAAGAAAGTATTATTACCGCTGCAGAAAGTACGACGATGTTACCAAAATGCAGTATCTCGACATAAATATGTGGATGGTAGGAGATATACTTTTAAAGGCCGATAGAATGAGCATGGCAAACTCACTCGAGCTTCGTGTACCGTTCCTTGACAAAGAGGTTTTCAAGGTTGCGTCAACACTTCCCACAAGACTCAGATGCAACAAGTTTAATACGAAGTATGCAATGAGAAAAGCAGCACTTCGCCATATGCCTGAAAAAACGGCTGAAAAAGAAAAACTCGGTTTCCCCGTTCCCACAAGAGTATGGCTCAGAGATGAGAAATACTACAATGTGGTAAAGAAAAAATTCACAGGCAAAACTGCCCAGAAATTCTTTAACACCGACGCCCTCGTGGCATGGCTTGACGAACATTTCAGCGGCAAAGAGGACAACAGCAGACGGGTATGGACAGTTTATGTGTTCCTTGTATGGTATGACATTTATTTTGATGAAAACTCAAATAAGGTCGAAAAACCCGTAAATCATCTTGACGAGCTTAAGGCAATTGCAGAGGCAAGGCGTGACAAGCAGCTCGATGCTCCGGGCGAGGTAATAATGGCAGCGGCAGAGTCCGTAAACGATGAATATGACGCACCGAACTTTAATTCGGAGAAAGATGAAAAAACACCCGATGACGGCGATGAGCCCGCAATCGTGGAAAATGATGACGAACCTGCTCCTGTTGAACAGGAACAGGAGGGATATGTTAATATCTCGAATCCGCAGGACGACGAAATTTACGAAGCTCCCAAAAAGCCTAAAACGCCTCAGGAACAGGTACAAATGGCAATTGAGAGTATTGAAAAACGCTCAAAATATCTTGATGAGCCTAATGTAATTTCGGACGAAGCTGTTGATGAAGCTTTGAGCTCAATAAGCTTTTTTGAAGACGAAGATAAATAATCTCGACACGCGATTCAAGCAGACAGATTTATTTATAAAGCCTTCTTTGCCCGACCGTTATCGAGCAATTTCCTATAAAGTAAAAACTAAGGGTAACCGGCGGTTACCCTTTAGTTTCAATAATTTATTTGAATGTTCTGTTATATACTAAACCGAAACCCCTAAACTCAGTATTTTTCTCAGTATTTTGTATTCGGCTTCAAAATCGGAAAGCGGCAGGGGATTTTCGCCGAGCCCCATTTCGACTGTGAGGGCAGGACGGTGAAAATACTCGATAAACCAATCCTTAAATCCGCCACCCGTTGCAATATCTTCGGGGAAAGCTATGTTGTATCCGCTTGCCTGCGACAGCATAGACGCCAGACGAAAGCTAAGCATCGGGGTGTGTTTTCCGAACGAACAGTAAATCTCTCTGCCCTGGCTGTGCAACGCAATCGCTCTTTCAAAATTAATTTTTCTGCACAAACCCGTAACCGCACGGGTTTCCGGCTCACTTTCGGGGCAGTTGCCACCGAAACGGGTTGATGCGGGACTTACTATATTCCTGTCTATTTCACGCCTTTTCAGCTCACACCAGCCTGCATTAAAGTTATGATTTATGTCAACGCCTCTTGCGTTTGCCTGCCACTTGTGAATATTATCGGACGCGTCATCAACAAGGCGTTTGAAGCTATGTGCCGTTTCACTTCCGTTAAGGGCTATTTCAACACCGTCGGGATTTACACAGGGAACCACGGTTAATCCCCTTATTCTCAAACGCTCTCCCACCCCGTGTCCGCCTACTGCTGTGCCTTTTTTTATTGATTCGCAGCATTCTTCAAGGAATTTAAGGAGTGCAAGTACAGTTTGATATTCGGAACCGTGAAATCCGCCGCAATAAAGCACGCGGTTTTTCGTGTTTCCTATATGCAGAGCTTCTATGTATCTGCCGCACACGCTTTTTCCGATGCATCGGCGTTTTACAAAATCATATTTATTGCAAATTTCATCAATAATCTTTTCTCTTGCATGGCAGTCAGGCAATACATTGTAGTTAATCATATCAAAATCCTTTCCTTTAATTATTTATTCGGAGGTAGTTATGGAACTGACAGAAAAAACCTTGTCGAGCAAAAGTGTTTTTGACGGCAGGATACTTCATATTACTCTTGATGAGATCGAATTACCCGACGGCAAGAAATCCAAAAGGGAAGTTGTAAACCACCCGGGCGGAGTAGCGGTTGCTGCACTTGACGATGATAATAATCTGCTTTTTGTAAGGCAATTTCGTTATCCATATAAAGAAGTAGTGCTTGAGCTTCCCGCGGGAAAGCTTGAAAAGGGATTTACCCCGCTTGAAAACGGAAAGCGTGAGCTGTATGAAGAAACGGGTGCACAGGGATACTCATATATTTCTCTCGGTCAGCTCTATCCGTCACCGGGATATACATCGGAAATAATTCATCTTTATGCCTGTAGGATAAAAACACAGGGAAATGCAAAGCTTGATGAGGGTGAATTTCTTAATGTTGAAAAAATACCACTTGGTAAAGCAGTTGAAATGATACTTAACAACCAGATTCCTGATGCAAAAACACAGGTAGCCGTTTTGAAAACAGTTATGCTTTTAAAAAGCGGAAAAATATAATTTAAAATTATCAAACGCAAGAATTTTAAAGCTTGCTCGGAAATATTGAGGTATAAATATACTTATGCAAACATTCTATGAAATATTACCTGAAAAAAACGAAACCGCCGTTGCCCTTGGCTACTTTGACGGTCTTCACAAGGGGCACAGAAATGTAATTACTCAGACTGCGGCACAAAAATCAAACGGACTTACTCCTGTTTGTCTTACATTTTCAAAAAGTCCCAAAAGCGTATTGACGGGCACCCCGCAAAACGCTCTCATGACAAGACAAGACAAAATTAATACGCTTGCATGTCTTGGGATTGAGCGGGTTTATGAAGCGGATTTTGAGAAGATGAAAAATATGTCAGCCGAAAGCTTTGCAAAAGACATTCTTTTAGACACGCTAAGGGCAAAAAAGCTGTTTTGCGGCTTTAACTACCGTTACGGAAAAAACGGTGAAGGCGATGTAAATTCACTTAGGGCTTTTTGTGAACAAAACGATGTTGAGCTAACCGTAATTCCGCCCCAACAAAGTGAGGGCGAGGTTGTGTCTTCTACACTTATAAGAGAACTTATTTCAAGCGGAAATATAAAAAGAGCAAATGAGCTTTTGTGCGGACGATTCGGTTTTTGCTCGGTTATTGAGCACGGCAAGCGGCTTGGCAGAGAACTCGGCACGCCGACTATTAATCAACCGCTTTGCAGTGAACTTGTTGTACCAAAATTCGGCGTATATGCATCCATCGTTACGCTTGAAAACGGTGATACCTACTGCGGTGTTACAAATATCGGAATAAAACCAACCGTAGGAGGCATAACTCCGCTGTGCGAAACATGGATGCCGAAGTACACGGGAGAAGAAATATACGGACAAAATGCCGACATACGGCTGATTGAATTTATAAGAGAAGAAAAGAAATTTTTGAGCTTAGAGGAACTTAAATACACAATTATTGACAACAGCAAAACTGCTCTCAAAATATACGAAAATGCAATTGGTAAATTTTAATTTACTTACGGCTTGAATTAACGCAAAAGGGGCTGCCGCTTGTGATTTTACTCACTTGCGGCAGCCCCTCGGTCTGTTTAACCGAAATTAAATTCTCTTGCTGAATTCGTTATTGCATCGTGGGCACTTTACTATATGTTTTCCCTTTTTGTTTTTAACACGCAACTGTGCCCTGCACGACGGACATTTTATATATCTGTAGTCCTTTCGTTCATTAAATTTTCTCTTTGTAAGCGTAAACCAATTTTTTACTCTGTCAAAAATTTTCGTGAATGCTCTGTTTTCAATAAGTCTTTTATTTATATTTCTGGACAACGCACGAAACAATGCATAAAAAATTACGGCAAACATCAGCAAATCAAGTACAATACTTGCCGTTACATTCCACACAAAGATATTTATCACCCAAAGTATCCAGAACAGTATATACAAAAAGTAATTAAACTTGTCGTTGCCGTATCTGCCCTGCATAAATATCGCAAGCCTCTGCATTAATCCACGCATAGTAATCATCCTTTCACATATAATTATAACGCCTGATATATAAAATTATATCAAATTATATATTAATTCTAATTATAAATAAATTATGTTTTTACAAAATTTCTCATTTCTATCGGTGTTCTTCCGTAAATTTCTTTGCAGGTAAGTATTAGTGAATTTACATTGGGGAACCCGTTTTTTAACGCCGCAGTCTTAACGGAAATATCACTGTCACGCAAATCCTTGATTGCGTGATCAAGCCTGATTCTCCTGAGATATTTTGAAAAAGTCACTCCGTTTTTATCCTTAAAATATTTTGAAAAATGTGCGGGCGTCATTCCCACATAGTTTGAAATATCGCTCAAAGATATTTCTTGTGAATAATTTTTTTCCATATACAAAATAGCGCTTTTTGCGCAGTCAAAATCACCGGAATCCGAGCCCTTAACATATTTTGCATCCGGTTTTTGGCATTCTTTTATCAAAAAATATGCCATGGTATTGAGCATGGCTTTTGTTTTAAGTATTTCAAGCCTATCTTCGGTATTTTTAATATTATAAATCACTTTCATAGATTGGGCAATCTTTTCATAAGCCTCGCTTCTGTGAATTTCAAACTTTAATATTTTTTTGGGGTCATCAAAATACGGCTGGAGTATTTTGGGAGCAACATTAATTACAATAAAACGCAGAGAATCGTTTACATCAACATAGGAATGAACCTCGTCACTGTTTAAAAAATAAACCTCTCCGTCACCGAGAATTATCTGTCCGTCTGCTTTTTGAAGTTTAAGAGGTCCTTTTTCAACATAAATAAATTCGTAATCCCTGTGCCAGTGCAGCGTAAAATCAAACACACCGCTCTCTTCGGGACACCGAAAAATTTTAGCCGCGTAATTTATACTCGGTTCAATTAAAAACCTCTTGTACCTCATAACCCACCTCAAAATAATTAGATTTTTACATAATCCGCACAAAAATAAACATACTTTAAATCCGCAATAACCGCTGAGTGTTCTGTCTTTACAACAACGGTCTTTCTCTTTTCGTTGCTGATTTGTTCAACACACCGAGCAATATTGCATTTGCTCGGCTCATAACCGTATTTTTTATAAAACTCTTCACTCGTCATAACTTCCGAATTATATCCCTCAAACATATGCAAAAGCGAGTAGTCAATAAGCTTGTATTCCTCGTCAAGAATATGTATTCCTATGTCTGCATTTACAAGTTTGTCAATATAAAACGGTGCGTCATTTAAAAACAATCCGGTTTTATACGCCCCTATTGATACGGTGAGATCAGAGTTTACCGCAATATCCGCAACACCCGTGTCACCGTTGAGACCGCTGTTTATATCGGCACTGACTACATAAGCACTTGTTGAGTTAATCTGCTCAACGGCATTTCTTATTTCACCTTTAAGTTCACCCGAAAAACCTGTTCCGAGCAGACAGTCAACCACAATATCATATCCAGTAAAGGAGTTTGCCAAAGCAAGCTCTTCTTCATTTGCGCCCAAAGAAAGTGCCGTTTTGTAGTAGTAAATACCGTCCTTGGAAAATCCGTCAGTCGCCCTGAATATTGTCGGCGTAATTCCGTTTTTGCACAGGATGCACGCAAGGGCATATCCGTCGCCGCCGTTGTTACCCTTGCCGCAGACAATGGCAACATGTCCTACAAACTTCACGGCATTATAAATTCCCTGTGCCGCTCTGTACATCAGTTCGGCAGAGCTTGTGTGATGTTCTATTGTATGTTCATCACTTTTTCGCATATTTTCAACTGATACAACCTGTTCAAAATTCATAATTACACACTTACCTCTTATCTTCGTGATTATCTTTCATTACAGCCTCATATGCAACACGAGCCGCATCAGTATCGGTATTGCAATTTAACAGAAACAAATCGGCAGAAGTAAAAAGCTCGTCGTATAAAGTCAAAAGCTTTTCCATGTTTTCTCTGCTTTTGGGCACTACAGTAGCTTGCAAAAGTTGCTTAAACACATCGCCCGGTTTTACTTTTACGGCACTGTTGTTATCTCCCCGCTGCAATACATAGACAGCCCTTACAGGGGCTTTTATGTTACTGCCGATATTTGACTTACCCATCCAAGGTGTGCCGCAGGCATAAAAAACGCCGTCGATTTTGCGAACTATAGGCTTGTCATCGTTAATCATAACTACTCTGTCCTTAAAAAGCGTCCGCCACAGCCCTGTGTGAGTGGACTTGCCCGTGCCGCTGCTGGCCGTAAACAAATACGCCTCACCGTTAAGCATTAAGGCCGAGGAGTGAAAGAAAAAACCGTCATACTGCTCAAGTACCCTTTTACATATTTCATTAAGAATCAGCGTACCCTCAGCCGCATATTCGTCTTGAAGCTCTTTTGTTTGGGCTAAACAACGCAGCACATTTTCCCGTGTAAGCTTTATTTCAAAGTCAGGACAATTACAATCTTGAATATACGGTTCAAGGCGTTTTTGCATATGGCTGCTCAAAGGATTTATTAAAATATTTAATTCGGCAATTTTATAAATCGGCATATCTGCTCCGTTTTGTAGATAACAATATATTATAAGCAATATATTAAAATATTTTGTACATAATATTATCATTTGTGATTATACCACAAAAAATATGATTTGGCTATAGTTTTTGTAAATATTCTTTGATTAAATATAAAAGGCACACCCGAGGGTATGCCTTTTAATCTTAAAATGATAATAATTATTCAGCAGTTGTTTCCAAAGCATCTTCAAAAGAGACTGGTTCGGTATCTTCGCTCAATTCAACCTCTTCTTCAGCTTCTGTTACCGAAGTATTTCTCTCAAGCTGAACATTTGCGTATCTTCTCATACCCGTACCTGCGGGGATAAGCTTACCGATACATACATTTTCCTTTAGACCTACAAGAGGATCTACCTTGCCCTTTATAGCGGCGTCGGTAAGAACTCTTGTTGTTTCCTGGAACGAAGCGGCCGACAGGAAGCTGTCTGTTGCAAGAGCGGCCTTTGTGATACCGAGGAGAAGCTGAGTAAATGTTGCTTCATGAAGTCCCTCTTCACCTGCCGCAATGCGCTTCTTGATTTCCTCATTTTCGCTGAGAACCTCGTTTTTGTCATAGGTTTGACCCGACATAAACTTGGTATCGCCTGCGTCATCAACCTTAACCTTACGCATCATCTGGCGAACGATAACCTCAATGTGCTTATCGTTGATTTCAACACCCTGCAAGCGGTAGGTACTCTGTACCTCGCTGATAAGGTAATTCATTACAGCCTCGGGGCCGAGAATATCAAGAATATCGTGCGGATTGACAGCACCGTCAGTGATTTTTTCACCCTTTTTGATCTGCTGTCCCTCCTGAACCTTTACACGGAAGCCAAACGGAATGAGATATGCTCTTTCGTTGCCTGTTTCCTTGTTGTAAATTACAGCGTGACGAGCGTTCTTGATTTCCTCAAAACGAACCTCACCGTCAATTTCACTGATAATCGCAAGGCTCTTAGGTTTACGGGCTTCGAACAGCTCTTCAACTCTCGGAAGACCCTGTGTAATATCTTCTGACGATGCAACACCGCCGGTGTGGAATGTTCTCATCGTAAGCTGTGTACCGGGCTCACCGATTGACTGAGCGGCAATAATACCTACTGCCTCGCCGACAGTTACAGGCTGACGGTTCGCAAGGTTTGAACCGTAGCACTTTCTGCACGCACCGTGCTTTGCACGACAGGAAAGAACGGAACGGATCTTTATGCTTTCAACACCGGAATTTACGATGATGTCGGCTTCCTTATCGCCCATCATAACATCCTTTGATACAAGCACATTGCCGTTTGAATCGCAGAAATCATCAAGCAGATAACGGCCGATAAGACGCTCGTGAAGTCCCTCAATTACATTTGAACCTACCTTGATGTCAAAAATCTCAAGGCCCTCGGTAGTTCCGCAGTCCTCCTCACGGATAATAACCTCCTGCGATACATCAACAAGACGGCGGGTAAGGTAACCTGAGTCAGCCGTACGAAGAGCGGTATCCGCAAGACCCTTACGGGCACCACGAGATGAAATAAAGTATTCGAGAATGTTAAGACCCTCACGGTAGTTAGCACGAATCGGAATTTCGATTGTTTTACCAGATGTATTGGCGATAAGACCACGCATACCTGCAAGCTGACGAATCTGGCTCATACTACCACGGGCACCTGAATCAGCCATCATAAATATCGGGTTATAACGGTCAAGGTTCATTTGAAGCGCGTCGGTTACATCATTAGTAGCCTTTTCCCAAATACGAAGTATCTCATCATAACGCTCTTCGTTTGAACGAAGACCCATCATATATTCATCGCGGATTACATCTACCTCTTCCTCGGCTTTTGCAATAATTTCTTTCTTAGCCGGAGGAATTACGGCGTCACAAACCGCAACCGTAATAGCACCCTTGGTTGAGTACTTATAGCCCTGTGCCTTAATTTCGTCAAGCACCTGACTTGTCTTGACCGTACCGTGAATTTTGATACATCTGTCTATAATCTTTTTGAGTCCCGACTTGCCTACAAGGAAGTCAACCTCAAACTTAAATCTGTTTTCGGGGATAGATCTGTCAACAAAGCCCAAATCCTGCGGAATGGGATTATTGAATATGATCTTACCTATTGTCGTATCAACGAGAGCGGATTCCATCTTTCCGTCGATTTCCATCTCTCTTCTAACCTTGATCTTAGAATGGAGCTGGATAACGCCTGTCTGATATGCCATCATAACTTCGTCTATATCGCGGAAAACCTTGCCCTCGCCTGCTTCTCCGTCCTTGTCAAGCGTAAGATAGTAAGAACCGAGAATCATATCCTGTGTAGGAACGGCAACAGGCTGACCGTCAGACGGTTTGAGCAGGTTGCCTGCGGCAAGCATAAGGAAACGAGCCTCTGCCTGTGCTTCTGCCGAAAGCGGAACATGCACAGCCATCTGGTCACCATCGAAGTCTGCGTTGTACGCTGTACATACGAGAGGATGAAGCTTTAACGCACGGCCCTCAACCAGTACAGGCTCAAAAGCCTGAATACCGAGGCGATGAAGTGTAGGAGCACGGTTAAGCAAAACAGGGTGACCCTTGATTACAACCTCAAGAGCGTCCCATACATTATCCTTTGCGCGCTCAACAGCTTTTCTTGCCGACTTTATGTTCTGCTCTGCCTTTGTTTCAACAAGACGCTTCATAACAAACGGCTTGAACAGTTCAAGCGCCATCTCCTTAGGAAGACCGCACTGATACATCTTGAGTTCAGGTCCTACAACGATAACCGAACGACCCGAATAGTCAACACGCTTACCGAGAAGGTTCTGACGGAAACGACCCTGCTTACCCTTGAGCATATCGGAGAGTGACTTAAGTGCACGGTTGTTAGGACCTGTAACAGGTCTGCCTCTTCTGCCGTTGTCGATAAGTGCGTCAACGGATTCCTGGAGCATTCTCTTCTCGTTGCGGATAATAATTTCAGGAGCGTTGAGCTCAAGAAGCTTTTTAAGTCTGTTGTTTCTGTTTATAACACGACGGTAAAGGTCGTTTAAGTCGGAAGTTGCAAATCGTCCGCCGTCGAGCTGAACCATAGGACGAATATCGGGCGGAATTACCGGAACAACATCAAGAATCATCCATTCGGGGCGGTTACCCGACATTCTAAAGCTCTCTACAACATCAAGACGCTTTAAAAGACGAACTCTTTTTTGTCCGGAAGCTGTTTCAAGCTCTTCTTTAAGCTGTGCGGAGAGCTGCTCAAGGTCAATTTCCTCAAGAAGCTTTTTAATGGATTCAGCACCCATTCCTGCCTGGAAATCGTCCTCGTACTTCTCACGCATATCGTTATATTCATTCTCTGTAAGACACTGAAGCTTCGCAAGATCACGGCAGTCACCGGGATCTGTTACAATGTACTGTGAAAAATAAAGTACATTCTCAAGCATCTTGGGAGAAATATCAAGCATAAGAGCAATTCTTGACGGAATACCCTTAAAGTACCAAATATGTGAAACAGGAGCTGCAAGCTCAATGTGACCCATACGCTCTCGTCTTACTTTGGCACGGGTTACCTCTACGCCGCAGCGGTCACACACCTTGCCCTTGAAACGAATTCTCTTGTACTTTCCGCAGTGGCACTCCCAGTCCTTTGTAGGTCCGAAAATGCGTTCACAGAACAAGCCGTCACGCTCAGGCTTGAGTGTTCGGTAGTTAATTGTTTCGGGCTTTTTTACTTCGCCGTAAGACCAAGCTCTTATCTGATCAGGGGAAGCAAGTCCGATTTTTATTGAATCAAATACATTGTTATCTATCATTGCACTTCCTCCTTACATTTCATCGCTGCCGAAATCGTCAAAATCAAAGAAATTGTCTTCGTCCTTTTCTACATCGGAGATAGACTCATCAAACATATTGCCGTCTTCTCCGCCCTCATCAAGGGTATAACCCTCCATTGAAGTCATAACGCTTTCTTCGTCAAATTCAGACGGTGCAGTTGCCTCTGCAATATCCTCATCCTCATCAAACTTCTGCTTAATGTCTATCTCATCTCCGTTGCTGTCAAGCACACGAACATCAAGAGAAAGTGACTGAAGTTCCTTGATAAGAACTCTGAATGACTCGGGAATTCCCGGAGCGGGGATATTCTGACCCTTAACAATAGCTTCATAGGTCTTAACTCTTCCCACAACATCATCGGACTTAACCGTAAGAATTTCCTGAAGTGTATACGCCGCACCGTAAGCCTCAAGTGCCCAAACTTCCATTTCACCGAAACGCTGTCCGCCGAACTGAGCTTTACCGCCCAAAGGCTGCTGTGTAACGAGTGAATAAGGGCCTGTGCTTCTTGCGTGGATTTTCTCATCAACGAGGTGATGCAGCTTGAGGTAGTACATGTATCCTACCGTTACGGGATTATCAAAGCGTTCGCCTGTACGGCCGTCAACAAGCCATGTCTTTCCGTCTTCGCTGTAGCCTGCGTCCTTTAAGGCTGCAAAAATATCCTGCTCATGAGCTCCGTCAAATACAGGAGTCATAATCTTCCAGCCAAGTGCCTTTGCGGCATAGCCGAGGTGAACCTCAAGCACCTGACCGATATTCATACGGGACGGTACGCCGAGCGGGTTGAGCACGATGTCAAGCGGAGTACCGTCCGGCAAGAACGGCATATCTTCAACAGGAAGAATTCTTGAAACGACACCCTTGTTACCGTGACGACCTGCCATTTTATCGCCGACGCTGATTTTGCGCTTAAGCGCGAGATAAACTCTTACAACCTTGTTTACTCCGGGCTGAAGCTCATTTCTGCTGTCAGCTCTTGTAAATACCTTTACATCTACTACAGTACCGCATTCGCCGTGGGGTACTCTAAGAGAAGTATCTCTTACCTCTCTTGCCTTTTCACCGAAGATTGCACGCAGAAGTCTTTCCTCTGCCGTAAGCTCGGTTTCTCCCTTTGGAGTTACCTTGCCGACAAGAATATCTCCTGCCTTAACCTCGGAGCCTATCTGAATAATACCGTCCTCGTCAAGATACTTTAATACGTCCTCGCCGACATTTGGTATATCTCTTGTGATTTCTTCGGGGCCGAGCTTTGTATCTCTTGCCTCCGTGTCATACTCTTCGATATGGATAGATGTGTAAACATCATCACGAACGATTTTTTCATTAATAAGAACTGCGTCCTCGTAGTTGTAACCCTCCCAAGTCATAAAGCCTATGAGAGCATTTTTACCGAGTGCAATTTCACCGTTATCTGTTGCAGGTCCGTCTGCCAAAACCTCGCCCTTTTTAACTCGCTGACCTCTCTCAACGATGGGGTGCTGATTAAAGCATGTGCCCTGGTTTGAACGCAGGAATTTAACAACCTCAAAGTCCTGCACTCTGCCTGAATCATACTGAACACGGATATTGCGGGCGTCAACGCTCATCACAACACCGTCTTCCTCGGCAAGAATACAAACACCTGAGTCTGTGCCTGCTTTGTATTCCATACCTGTACCGACAATAGGAGCTTCAGAACGAAGAAGCGGAACTGCCTGACGCTGCATGTTCGCACCCATGAGGGCACGGTTTGCGTCGTCGTTTTCAAGGAAAGGAATCATAGCCGTAGCAACGGATACAACCATCTTAGGCGATACATCCATATAATCGAATTTTTCGGGCGGGAGCTCGACAAATTCATCAAGATAACGGCCAACGACTCTTGAATTAACAAACTTACCGTTTTCATCAAGGGGCTCGTTTGCCTGAGCAACATAATAGTTATCCTCAACATCGGCTGTCATATATACAACTTCATCGGTAACTACGCCTGTTTCCTTGTCAATTTTACGGAAAGGAGCCTCAATAAAGCCGTATTTGTTTATCTTTGCAAATGAAGCAAGGTATGAGATAAGTCCGATGTTAGGTCCTTCAGGAGTTTCGATAGGACACATTCTGCCGTAGTGGGTATAGTGAACATCTCGAACCTCAAATCCTGCACGGTCACGGGAAAGACCGCCCGGACCAAGTGCGGAAAGACGACGCTTGTGAGTAAGCTCTGCAAGCGGGTTTGTCTGATCCATAAACTGTGACAGCGGTGATGAGCCGAAAAACTCTTTTATTGCCGCTGTTACGGGTCTGATATTTATAAGTGAATTAGGAGAAAGTGAGTCCATATCCTGTGACTGGGTTGTCATTCTCTCTCTTACAACTCTTTCAAGTCGTGAAAAACCGATTCTGAACTGATTTTGCAGAAGCTCGCCGACGCTGCGGATTCTTCTGTTTCCGAGGTGATCGATGTCATCGGTATTGCCTACACCGTGAGCCACGCAGTTGAGGTAGTTGATTGTTGCAAAAATATCCTCAACAGTAATGTGATTGGGAACAAGCTCCGCGGCACGCTCACGAAGCATTGTTTTAAGCTCATCCTCGTTTGAAGCGCTGTCGAGAATTTCGCAGAGAACATCAAAGCGTACATTCTCCTTGATTTCACACTCTGCCTCAGCGTCAAAATCAACATAGCAACGAATATCAACCATTCCGTTTGAAATGATTTTTACAATCTTTTCGTCGGCAGCCTTTACATATGCAACGCTTACACCTGCGTTCTCAATTTCAAGAGCTTTTTCCTTTGAAATTTTATCTCCTCTAAGAGCCATAACCTCGCCTGTGCGTGGGTTTGCGATAGGCTCTGCAAGGGTTCTGCCCTCAAGGCGGTTTGCTATACCGAGCTTTTTGTTGTATTTGTATCTTCCTACCCTTGACATATCATATCGGTTAGGGTCAAAGAAAAGATTATTTATATGAGTTCTCGCACTGTCAACTGTAGGAGGCTCTGAGGGACGAAGCTTTTTGTAAACTTCAATAAGACCTTCCTCAACATTTGAAGCCTGATCCTTTTCAATCGTGGCCTTCATTCTCTCGTCGTCGCCGAAAAATTCAAGGATTTCAGCGTCGCTGCCCAAGCCAAGTGCTCTGATAAATGAAGTAACGGGAAGCTTTCTGTTCTTGTCTATACGGACATAGAAAACATCATTTACATCTGTTTCGTATTCAAGCCACGCACCGCGGTTAGGAATTACGGTAGTGGAATAAAGCTCTTTACCTGTTTTGTCGTGATCCATCTTGTAATATACGCCCGGGCTTCTTACAAGCTGAGAAACAATAACACGCTCTGCACCGTTGATTACAAATGTTCCGCTCGGAGTCATAAGCGGGAAATCACCCATAAACACGTTGCTCTCTTTGATTTCGCCCGTTGACTTATTTAAAAGCCTTGCCGTTACACGCAGTGCTGCCGAATATGTTGCATCACGAATTTTACACTCGATAACGCTGTAGTTCGGATGATCTACATCAAGGGTGTAATCAATAAAATCAAGAACGAGATTATCCTGATAGTCGGTAATACCCGATACATCCTTAAAAACATCCTTGAGCCCTTCTTCAAGGAACCATCTGTAGGATTCCTTTTGAATTTCAATAAGATTGGGCATATCGATTACTTCATCGATTTTACCAAAGCTCATTCTTTCGGTGTTGCCAAGCTTTACGGGTTTGACATTTACCATAGGCTTATCACTCCTTAAATATTTTAAAAACGGGATTCCGATATGTAAAAAAAGTGTAATAAAAAAACATCTTGACAGTGCAGGTTTTTTGTGATAATATCCCCTTGTCAGGCGGTGTTTTTCAAAATAATTCTTACCTCATCGGTACATATCCCCATTATGATACATTTTATTATTCTATATCTATATTATCAAGTTGTCAAGAGGATTTTTGAGAAAATTCAGCCGATTTTTAGAATTTAGTAAAATATTTTTGATTTAATGCTCCAAAGGAATTAAAATTGCCTTTGGATTTATTTTTCATCGTTTCAGATACGCCCGACAGCGTGTATTAATTTAAATATCACCTGTTTGTAAAAATTATTCTCAATAATATAAAAACGCCGACCTCACGATCGGCGTTTTTATATTTGTTAATTTACATAATTGAGCAAACAAGGTCTGCGTATTCCGACGGATTTTCAAGCGGTAGTCCCGCTATCAATACTGCCTGACAGTAGAGAATTTCAGCATATTTCTTTGCTTTTTCAATATCAGTTTGAATAAGCTCCTCCATCTTTTTTACGGCACTGTGAGAAAGGTTAAGTTCAAGCACCCTCTGTGCTTTCATACCGGAATCCGGCTGGACGGTATTGAAGTATTTTTCCATTTCAAACGATATTCCGCCTTTAGCCGTAAGACAAACAGGATGTGAAACCAGCTTTTTGGAGGCAGTAACCTCGCTTACCTTATTGCCCAGTGTTTCCTTTACAAAAGTCAGCAGCGCACTGCTGTCCTTTTCGGGCTCTTTATTTTCCTCGTTATCAATTCCGAGGTCATCGTTTGTCGCGGAACAAAATCTCTTTTCCTTGTACTGCATAAGGGTTTGAAGAGTAAACTCGTCAATTTCCTCTGTACAATACAGAATTTCAAATCCTTTTGAGCGCAGCAGTTCGGTTTGCGGGAGAGTATCTATTGCGGCAGCACTTTCGCCTGTTGCAAAATAGATGAATTTCTGATCCTCTTTCATTCTGTCAACATATTCGGAAAGAGTGACAAGCTTTTTCTCTGTTGATGAATAGAACATCAGCAAATCCTGAAGCTCCTCTTTGTGCATTCCGTAGTCCGAAACAACACCGTATTTGAGCTGTCTGCCGAATGCTTTAAAGAATTTCTCGTAATTTTCACGATCATTTGCAAGCATTGATGAAAGCTCGTTTTTAATTTTCTTTTCAATATTCTGAGCAATAGTGAGCAAATGGCGGTCGTGCTGCAGCATCTCTCTTGAAATATTAAGAGAAAGGTCGGCACTGTCAACAATACCTCTTACAAAACGGAAATGTTCAGGCAAAAGCTCCTCGCAGCAATCCATAATGAGCACACCGCTTGAATAAAGCTGAAGTCCCTTTTTATACTCCTTTGTATAGTAGTCATACGGAGCGGCAGACGGGATAAAAAGCAAAGCCTTGTATGTAACTACTCCCTCAACAGATGTCACGATAGTTTTTAGCGGTTTATCCATTGTCATAAACTTTTCGCTGTAAAACTTGTCGTACTCCTCCTGCTTAACATCCTTTTTGGGACGCTGCCAAATGGGGATCATGCTGTTGAGTGTTTCAGTCTCGGTGTACTCTTCATATTCGGGATGTTCGCTGTCCTTGGTTTCCTCTTTTACCCTGCTTTTTTTCATATCCATAACAATAGGATAGCGAATGTAATCGGAATACTTTTTAACAAGACCTTGTATTCTGTACTGTTCAAGGAACTCATCGTAATTTTCTTCTTCGGTATTGTCCTTGATTTCAAGGATAATTTCGGTACCGCAGGAGTCTTTTTCAATCTCCTTTATTGTGTAGCCGTCGGCACCGCTTGACTGCCAGCAATAACCTGTTTCACAGCCGTATTTTTTGGTGTTTACCGTAATCTTCTTTGCAACCATAAACGCGGAATAAAAACCTACACCGAACTGACCGATAATATCAATATCGTCCTGACCTTTTTCCATATCCTGTTTGAATTTATAGGAACCCGACGAGGCGATAGTACCAAGATTGTTTTCAAGGTCATCCTTATCCATACCGATTCCGTTGTCGCAAATTTTCAGAATACGGTTTTCCTTATCGGCGTGAATGGTGATTTTGAAGTCGCTTCTGTCCATTCCCACTTTGTCGTCCGTAAGAGAGATAAAGCAGAGCTTGTCTATTGCGTCGCTTGCATTTGAAATAAGCTCACGCAGAAAAATCTCCTTGTGGGTATAAATAGAATTAATCATCAGGTCAAGAAGTCTTTTTGACTCTGACTTAAATTGTTTCTTAGCCATAAAACTACTTCCTTTTCAATCAAGTTGGGAACAAAATCTCATGTCCTTAAAATATAATTATATCCCAATTCATATATTCTTTCAATAGATATTTTTCTTAATATATACAGGATTTTCAGTATTAGAACAGGTGTGTTATAAAATTAAAAAACATTGTGATTATAAAAACTAAGTACTACAGTTAATCCAACTCAAATAGTATCGGCTTTAAAATACAATCACCGGCATATTTTCTGTCGCTTAATCAGTTTAATTATTTTTTGTTTTACCTTGCTGTTAACCCGTAATCCTGCGTTTCCATTTGATTCACTATCAAAATTGACGGACAGACGGCATGCAAAAAGGCTGCTTTGCCAAAGCAAAGCAGCCTAATAAGCTAAAATAACTTATTCAGAATAACAGCAATTATTCGTTAATAGCGATAACTGCACCTGAACCAACTGTTCTACCGCCTTCACGGATAGCGAAACGGAGACCAACTTCGATAGCGATAGGAGTGATAAGCTCAACATCCATCTCTACGTTATCACCGGGCATGCACATCTCTACGCCCTCGGGAAGAGAGATTGTACCTGTAACGTCAGTTGTTCTGAAATAGAACTGCGGACGATAGTTGTTGAAGAAAGGTGTGTGACGGCCGCCCTCGTCCTTAGTAAGAACGTAAACCTGACCACGGAACTTTGTGTGGGGGTGAATTGTACCGGGCTTAGCAAGTACCTGACCTCTCTGGATTTCAGTTCTCTGAACACCACGGAGAAGTACACCTACGTTGTCGCCTGCCTCTGCATAGTCAAGAGTCTTTCTGAACATCTCAAGACCTGTAACAACAACTTTTCTCTTTTCCTCTGTAAGACCAACGATTTCAACTTCCTCAGAAGTCTTAACCTGACCTCTTTCAACTCTACCTGTAGCAACTGTACCACGGCCTGTGATTGTGAATACATCCTCAACAGGCATAAGGAACGGCTGGTCAGCCTTACGGTCAGGAGTAGGAATGAACTCGTCAACAGCATCCATAAGCTCGTGAATGCAAGCGTACTCAGGAGCGTTAGGATCCTTAGAATCGCTTGTAAGAGCAAGATAAGCTGAACCCTTGATGATAGGTGTGTCATCGCCGGGGAACTCGTACTCGTTGAGGAGGTCACGAATTTCCATTTCAACAAGCTCAAGAAGCTCAGGATCGTCAACCTGGTCTGTCTTGTTCATGAATACAACGATGTAAGGAACGCCTACCTGGCGGGAAAGAAGGATGTGCTCTCTTGTCTGAGGCATAGGACCGTCAGCAGCAGAAACAACGAGGATAGCACCGTCCATCTGAGCAGCACCTGTGATCATGTTCTTAACATAGTCTGCGTGTCCGGGGCAGTCAACATGAGCATAGTGACGCTTAGCTGTCTCGTACTCTACGTGAGCAGTGTTAATTGTGATACCACGCTCTCTCTCTTCAGGAGCCTTATCGATGTTAGCGTAATCAACGAAATCAGCGTCACCCTCAAGGTTGAGAACCTTTGTGATAGCAGCAGTAAGTGTGGTTTTACCATGGTCAACGTGGCCGATTGTACCAATGTTAACATGGGGTTTATTTCTTTCAAATTTTTCTCTTGCCATTGGAAATTTCCTCCTTATTGTTGTAAAAAGAATTTACAATAGATTTATTGATATTGTATCAATATTTTATGAAAAAATCAATAGATTTTTAAAATTTAAGCTAACAAAGCGGAAAATCAGTCCTTCTTTGCTCTCTCGTTAACAATTTTATCTGCGATATTCTTCGGAACCTCTGCATATGTGTCGGGCTCCATTACATACTGACCGCGACCCTGTGTCTTGGAACGCATATCAGTTGCATAACCGAACATTTCAGAAAGCGGAACATGAGCAACAACACGCTGTGCACCGTTTTCAGCTTCCATGCTCTGAATCATACCGCGGCGTGAGTTAAGGTCTCCGATAACATCACCGAGATACTCTTCGGGAGTGATAACAGTAACCTTCATGATAGGCTCAAGAAGTACAGGATCAGCCTTCTTCATAGCACTCTTGAATGCCATAGAACCTGCAATCTTAAATGCCATTTCAGAGGAGTCAACCTCGTGATATGAACCATCATAAAGCTCAACCTTAACATCAACTACATTGTAACCTGCTACAACACCCGAAAGCATTGCGCCCTGGATACCTTGGTCAACAGCAGGAATGTATTCCTTAGGAATAGCACCGCCGACAATGTTGTTAACAAATTCATATCCCTTGTCCTTGTTGGGATATACATTGATCTTAACATGACCGTACTGGCCCTTACCGCCTGACTGACGAGCATATTTCTCATCAACAGAAGCTTCCTTGCGGATTGTCTCCTTGTATGCAACCTGAGGTGCACCGATGTTAGCTTCTACCTTAAATTCACGGAGAAGACGGTCAACAATAATCTCAAGGTGAAGCTCACCCATACCAGCGATGATTGTCTGTCCTGTTTCCTCATCTGTATAAGCTCTGAATGTCGGGTCTTCTTCAGCGAGCTTTGCAAGAGCAATACCCATCTTTTCCTGACCTGCTTTGGTCTTAGGCTCAATAGCAACACGGATAACCGGCTCAGGGAATTCCATAGATTCAAGAATTACAGGGTGCTTTTCATCGCAAAGAGTGTCACCTGTAGTTGTATTCTTAAGACCAACGGCAGCAGCAATATCACCTGCATAGCAGCAGTCGATATCTTTTCTGTCGTTAGCGTGCATCTGAAGAATTCTTCCCATACGCTCGTTGGTGTCCTTAACCGAGTTATAAACAGTAGTACCTGTCGAAACGGTACCTGAATATACACGGAAGAAGCAGAGCTTACCTACAAACGGGTCTGTGGCAATCTTAAATGCAAGAGCTGCGAAAGGCTCTGTATCGGAAGAATGTCTTTCAACCTCATCGCCTGTTTCGGGGTCAACACCCTTGATAGCAGGAACATCTGTAGGTGCGGGCATATAATCAACGATTGCGTCAAGAAGCATCTGAACGCCCTTGTTACGATATGATGAACCGCATGTTACGGGAACCATATTGTTTTCAATTGTTGCTTTTCTTATAACTTTCTTAATCTCGTCAACTGTGATTTCTTCGCCGCCGAAATATTTTTCCATAAGGTCCTCATCAAGCTCGGCAACCGATTCGATGAGTTTTTCATGGTACTCGTTGGCCAAATCCTGCATATCCTCCGGGATCTCTTCCTCGCTGTAATCTGTGCCGTCCTCATTGTGATAGATTTCAGCCTTCATTGTTACGAGGTCGATAATACCGCTGAAATCACTTTCAGCACCGATAGGAAGCTGAATCGGGACAGCATTACATTTAAGTCTGTCCTTCATCATCTGAACAACATGGTAGAAGTTTGCACCCATGATGTCCATTTTATTAACATAAACCATTCTCGGAACGCCGTAGTTGTCAGCCTGACGCCATACGGTTTCAGACTGAGGCTCAACGCCGCCCTTTGCACAAAGAACTGTTACTGATCCGTCAAGCACACGAAGCGAACGCTCAACTTCAACTGTAAAGTCAACGTGACCGGGGGTATCAATGATGTTGATTCTGTGAGGCTTGTACTGATGCTTGCTTCCTTTCCAGAAAGCTGTTGTAGCAGCCGATGTGATTGTGATACCACGCTCTTTCTCCTGAACCATCCAGTCCATTGTAGAAGCACCATCGTGTGTTTCACCAATCTTATGGTTTACGCCGGTATAATACAGGATACGCTCTGTTGTGGTTGTCTTACCGGCATCAATATGAGCCATGATACCGATATTTCTTGTTTGTTCAAGTGAAACCTGTCTTGGCATAAAATCCTCCTATTAAAATAGAGTGGTAATGTAAGATTACCATCTGTAATGAGCGAAAGCCTTGTTAGCTTCAGCCATCTTATGAGTATCCTCACGCTTTTTGAATGCGCCGCCCATGCTGTTTGTGGCGTCGAGGATTTCTCCTGCAAGTCTTTCCTTCATTGTCTTTTCACTGCGGGCTCTTGAATAAGTTGAAATCCAACGAAGTCCGAGTGTCTGGCGTCTTTCGGGGCGAACCTCCATAGGAACCTGGTAAGTTGCGCCGCCGACACGGCGAGCCTTTACCTCGAGAACGGGCATAACATTTTCCATAGCCTGTTCAAAAACCTCAAGCGGGTTATTACCTGTCTTTTCAGCAATAATATCAAATGCACCGTAAACTATTTTCTGAGCAACGCCCTTTTTACCGTCGTACATAATGTTGTTGATAAGACGAGTTACAAGTTTTGAATTATAAAGCGGATCCGGTAATACGTCACGCTTCGCAATAGAACCTCTTCTTGGCACTTTGCTTCCCTCCTTCACAATAATTGAGATATCATAGGTACTCGAAAGCGACAAACTCCCGTATGCCAACAAGAACTTCTACCGATAATATATAGTAAAATTCCTGCCGCATAGCAGAACTTAATATCTTAAGTCAAGAGAGTTTTGTCAATTCCTAATTATTTACCTTTCTTTGGACGCTTAGCACCGTACTTTGAACGGCTCTGCATACGTCCTGCAACGCCCTGTGCGTCAAGTGTACCACGAACGATGTGATAACGAACACCAGGCAAGTCCTTAACACGGCCACCACGAATAAGAACAACTGAGTGCTCCTGAAGGTTGTGACCTACGCCGGGAATATAGGAACTGACTTCAATACCGTTAGAAAGTCTTACTCTGGCAATTTTTCTGAGCGCTGAGTTAGGCTTTTTAGGTGTAGCGGTCTTTACAGCAGTACAAACACCTCTCTTCTGCGGTGAGTTCTGGTCAATAGCAACACGCTTTTTTGAGTTCCAGCCCTTCAAAAGTGCAGGTGCCTTTGCTTTCTTTTCAGAAACCTCTCTGCCCTTGCGTACCAACTGGTTAAATGTAGGCATATTTGTCCTCCTTTCAAAAAATATTTAAGAATTGAAAAAACTGCTTTGCTTACGCAAAACTTTGCAAAACACCGTGTAACTGCCTAAAAATGACGCAGTTACAGAGTGCTCCACGATTTAACATTATAAACCACAGAATAGGTGTTTGTCAACACTTTTTTATCAGAATAATCACAGTTTGCCTTTATCGGCAGCAGATTAAACCTGCATTTAATAATTAAAGCAATCCGTACTGCTTAAAAAGAGAAATAATCATTCCGTACATGAGCCTGTTTTCAATATACTGTCTGTATGTTGCCGTTTTGTCCTTTCACTGTGCCTTTAACTCAGCCATTAATAATTTTTTCTGCTCATAATTATTTTGAATATATTTAAGCATTTTTTTAAAATTCTCTATACGCTCCACGGTTTTACCTCCCGATGTGACAGTTTAATATTTTGAGTTGAGCAAAAAAATTTTGACTTTAATGCCGTGCATTATCGTTTAGATTAAAAAAACTCAAAAACAAAAAGCCGAAGCATGGTAAAAACCACGCTCCGACCTGTTTTTGTAACCTTTGTGCATACACGCTTTAGTTAAAAGCCTTAAAGTGCTCGATAACCTCTTGGCGATGCTTATAGCTGTCAGACTCTTTATCGGGATTTTCATCATCGATGCTTTCGTCTGTATAAATCAGCATATACTTAACGCTG
>CALYBM010000009.1 GCA_944412525.1 uncultured Ruminococcus sp.
TAGTCACCTGACTTTACATTTTCAGCAGTTGCTTCAACCGAACCAACCTTAACAGCCTTTACTGTGTCATTGAGTGAACCGAGTGAAATATAACCGATTGCTGAATCGTTATCCTTTACATTTGTAATAACAGCTTCTGTGCTGTTGATTGTTACAGCGGAAGATACCGTGTTGTCAGTCTTTGTATCGCCGTCTTTTACAAGAACGCCTGTAAGCTCTGTAAACGCGTCTCTTGTTCCCGAACCCTCTTCTCTTGTAACAACCGTAATTGATTTGCTTGTGTCAAATGAAGCGTCTGACGAATCTGATGAAGAATTTGATGATGAATTTCCACCGCAGCCTGCAAAAGCTGTTACTGCAAGTGCACCCATTACTGTGATTGCCGTGATTTTAGCTAACACTTTTTTCATTTCTTTCCAATCTCCTTAAAACATGTGTCTTTTTTTGTTTGTACTTTCTTCGTACAGCTATAGTTTATTTTCAAATTGTAAAGAACCAAACAGTGCGATTGTAAAATGAAAGTAAAATAAAATAAAGATTGTGTATTGAAAAAATGTATTTTACAAAACAGCGTGACAATATTAAATTTTTATGTTATAATGACACAAACGCACATTATTAATTTAAAACGATAAAGTTTTTGTGCATTCAATAATAAGTATAACGGAGGTAATAAAATGGCAGAAAACAAAATTCCGTACAAGATTTATCTTGATGAAAACGAGATTCCTAAACAATGGTACAATGTCAGAGCAGACATGAAAAACAAGCCTGCTCCGCTTTTGAACCCACAAACCCATAAGCCCTTAAAAGCAGAGGAGCTTTATCCTATATTCTGCAAAGAGCTTGTCGCTCAGGAGCTTAACGATACCGACGCTTACATTGATATTCCCGAAGAAATTCAGGATTTCTATAAAATGTACCGTCCCTCTCCGCTTATCCGTGCATATTTTCTTGAAAAGGCGCTTGATACTCCCGCAAAAATCTACTACAAATTTGAGGGCAACAACACAAGCGGAAGCCACAAGCTAAACAGTGCAATCGCACAGGCATATTACGCTAAAAAGCAGGGACTTAAAGGCGTTACAACCGAAACAGGCGCAGGTCAGTGGGGCACAGCGCTTGCAATGGCTTGCTCGTACTTCGGTCTTGACTGCAAGGTATATATGGTTAAAGTTTCCTACGAGCAAAAGCCTTTCAGAAGAGAGGTTATGAGAACCTACGGCGCAAGCGTTACTCCCTCTCCGTCAACAACGACAGAGGTTGGCAGAAAGATTTTGGAGGCTCACCCCGGCACATCGGGCAGTCTCGGCTGTGCAATTTCCGAAGCAGTTGAGGTCGCAACCAAAACCGAGGGTTACCGCTATGTACTGGGAAGCGTGCTTAATCAGGTTTTACTTCACCAGTCGGTAATCGGTCTTGAGTCAAAAGCAGCTCTTGACAAATACGGGGTAAAACCCGACATCATCATAGGCTGTGCAGGCGGCGGTTCAAACCTCGGCGGACTTATCTCTCCGTTTATGGGCGAAAAGCTCAGGGGAGAGGCAGATTACCGAATCATTGCGGTAGAGCCTGCTTCATGCCCGAGCTTTACAAGAGGTAAATTTGCGTACGACTACTGCGACACGGGTATGGTTTGCCCGCTTGCAAAGATGTACACACTCGGAAGCGGCTTTATTCCGTCGGCAAACCACGCGGGCGGACTTCGCTACCACGGCATGAGCTCAACGCTTTCTCAGCTCTATCACGACGGTCTTATGGAAGCAACATCGGTTGAGCAGACGGCTGTATTTGAGGCTGCGGAAAAATTTGCAAGAGTTGAGGGAATTTTGCCCGCTCCCGAAAGCAGCCACGCAATCAGAGTTGCCGTTGACGAGGCTCTCAAGTGCAAGGAAACAGGAGAAGAGAAAACAATTCTCTTCGGTCTCACAGGCACGGGCTACTTTGATATGGTTGCTTATCAGAAGTTTAACGACGGTGAAATGAGCGACTATATCCCCACAGACGAGGAACTTCAAAAGGGCTTTGACGGTCTTCCTAAAGTTGACTGATGATTAATTAAACAAAAACAAATAAGCTGTTTCGGAATGTGATAATGCAATCCGAAACAGCTTTTTAATTTTGTATTTGTATATTAAAAATTTAAATATTACATAATAAATTTAAAATAAAATCTTCCTTTGTTTTTTATATTAAATATTAATTATATAACAAATCCGCCGTTAACTCCGAGTATCTGCCCTGTGATAAACTTTGCCCTGTCACTGCACAAAAACACAGCCGCGTCGGCAATATCTTTCGGTGTACCCAGCGTGTTAAGAACAGACTCCTCTTTGAGTTCATTGATTGTATTTTCATCAAACGATTTCATCATATCCGTCATCACAACTCCGGGGCAAATACAGTTGACCCTGATTCCCGACAAACCGAGTTCCTTTGCAAGAGCCTTTGTAAAACCGATTACTCCCGCCTTTGCCGCGCTGTAATGCACCTCACACGAAGCGCCCACCTGTCCCCACATTGAGCTTATGTTCAAAATAACGCCGCTGTGGTTTTTTATCATATATCGTTTTGCAGCTTCCTGCGTACAGTGAAAAACGCCATCGAGATTTACTCCCGTCATTTTTGACCAGTCGCCGCAGGTTATTTCTGTAAACAGCTTTTGCTGTGCGATTCCCGAATTATTCACAAGCACATCAATTTTGCCGAAAGCCTTGTCTATTTCATCATACATCGCATTAACAGCCTGCCTGTCGGATACATCAGCTCCGACCGAAACGGCGTTAATACCATAGCTTTGACGCAAAATTTCGGAAAGTTTATGTGCAGCCTCCTTGTTTTTATTATAATGAACAGCCACATTATATCCTGCCTGAGCAAAAGCAACGCATATTGCAGAGCCAATTCCGCCCGAACCGCCTGTTATTAATACATTTTTCATATTTTCACCCTATTTTTTAAATTGACTATATTATATCATTAAATTTTCCGACAATAAAGACTAAAATGCAAACAAGGTACAGTATTTCGGCTGTACCTTGTTTTTCCATATTTATTCGGTATCAATGATTTCCGCTATATTTTCAATAATCTGTGCAACCTTAATCTGCTGACTGTCGGGTATTTTTCTTAAAGCGTTTTCAATTCTCGTTTTTGCAGTGATATTTGCTTTCCCCTCCTTGGTTTGAAAGCACAGGATTTCACTAATGTCAATTTCAAGAGCATTGCAGATTTTATATAATGTATCTATGGTGGGGCACTTTTCCCCACGCTCAAGTCTTCCGAGGTAAGCAGGGTGCAGTCCCGCAGACAAAGACAATGCTTCCTGACTTATATCTTTTTTCAGTCTGTATTTTCTGATATTTGCACCCAATTTTTTTGTCAGTTCTTCTCTTTCCATATTCACTATCCTGCCCTAAAGGTATTGATATATGTATCATATTACACATAGGCAGCACTATCAATCACCTATAGTAAACAAAATATAACCTAAAAGTGTTGATATTTTATAAACTAAAGTATATAATTTAAACACTGTAAGATGTATCGCAAAGCATTAAACATTAATCGAAAATAAATCATAGATACATGGGGGTGTTATACTAAACAGACTATTATTAAATCACGCTCTTAAAATAATGTTAGTGCCGCAAAATACAATTAATTTAAGGAGGAAATGATGGAGAAACCATTATATAAATCAGTGGGTATGTCGTCAGGCTCATATAGAACTCAAATGTTTGTTAGTATAATTATCGGAATAATCGGTATTTTTGTTTTATTTTCTTGTACAGTATCCCGTTCGCTTTTTGATTACTTATTAAACAACTCAAAACTTAAGCTACAGCACATGATAATTATAGGTCTGCTCTTAGTTGTTGTATCAATATTTGAAATTGCAACTACAATTATGATGAACAAGTCAAAATTGTATGTTTATACTGATCATATTGAGGGTGTATCAAGCTCAAAATGGTTGCCGTTTACTAAAAACTTTAATCTTAAATACAATCAAATCACAAATGTAAAATATATATGCAGGTGGGCAAACCGTTATATATATTTATACGCAAACGGTGTAAAACATACTGTTCCAATAAGCAGCAATATTCAGGAAGCTTATGAGGTAGTTAACAGGCAAATGCTCATAAGATAAAACTATTTAATGTAAGTTTAATAGAACTGACAAATATTAAATTTTTTGAACAAAACAAGGTACAGCCAAGTGACTGTACCCTGTTTTTGTTATATAAAGTTATTATTTCTTTTTAAATCCGTCTTTAAGGCTGACGCTTCTGTTAAACACAAGATGTTCCTTGCTGCTGTCCTTGTTGTCAACACAGAAATAGCCGAGCCTCATAAACTGAAAGCTCTGCGGAGCCGCGGCGTTTTCAAGACTCTTTTCAGCCTTGCAGTTTTCAAGTATTTCAAGAGAATTGGGGCTTAGATAATCAAGGAAATTTTTATCTCCCACATCGGGGTCGGGCACGGTAAAGAGGTTATCGTATAACCTTACCTCTGCGTCGACACAATTTTTTGCGTCAACCCAGTGAATAGTACCTCTGACCTTTCTGCCGTCGGGGGTGTTTCCGCCTCTTGTTTCGGGGTCATACTCTGCGTAAACCTCAACGACATTTCCGTTTTCGTCCTTTTTACAACCCGTGCATTTTACAATGTATGTGCCTTTCAGTCTTACCTCGTTGCCTGGGTAAAGCCGCTGATACTTCTTGATGGGTTCCTCCATAAAGTCCTCGGCTTCAATATAGCTTTCTCTTGAGAAAGTCACGGTTCTTGTGCCGTCCTCGGGACGGTTCGGATTATTTTCAACCTCAAACTTCTCGGTCTTGCTCTCGGGATAGTTTGTAATAACCAGTTTAATCGGATGGATTACGCACATAACACGCTGTGCGGTTTCGTTCAAATCATCACGCAGGCAATGCTCCAAAAAGCTGTACTCCACGATAGAATTGACCTTTGAAACGCCTATCTGGTCGATAAATGAACGGATGGATTTAGGAGTGTAGCCTCGTCTGCGAAGTCCGCAGAGAGTGGGCATTCTCGGATCGTCCCAGCCGCTGACATAGCCTTTTTCAACAAGCTCTCTAAGCTTACGCTTTGACATCACCGTGTTGTTTATACCAAGCCTTGCAAACTCGATCTGTCTTGGCTTGCAGGGAGCTGAAATATTGTTTATAACCCAGTCATACAGCGGACGGTGCGCCTCAAACTCAAGCGAGCAAAGGCTGTGAGTAATTCCCTCGATGGCGTCCTCAATCGGGTGAGCAAAATCGTACATGGGATAAATGCACCACTTGTCGCCTGTCCTGTGATGAGTAAGACGGTTAATCCTGTAAATAACAGGGTCACGCATATTAAAGTTACCCGATGCAAGGTCAATTTTAGCACGCAGGGTCATTTTTCCGTCCTCAAACTCGCCGTTTTTCATTCGATCAAAGAGGTCAAGGCTTTCCTCAATCGGTCTGTCACGGTAAGGGCTTTTTGCAGGAGTCTGAGTATCTCCTCTGTACTCTTTCATCTGCTCGGCATTAAGCTCACAAACATATGCAAGTCCCTTTTTTATAAGTTCTACCGCGTATTCGTACATTTGGTCAAAATACTGTGAGGCATAATAAAATCTGTCGTCCCAGTCAAAGCCGAGCCACTTGATGTCCTCCTTAATGGCGTCAACATACTCAACATCTTCCTTTGTCGGGTTTGTGTCGTCCATGCGGAGATTGCACATTCCGCCGAATTTTTCTGCCGTGCCGAAATCAATGCATATCGCCTTTGCGTGACCTATGTGAAGATAGCCGTTAGGCTCGGGCGGAAAGCGTGTGTGAACCTTTTGCCCCTCAAATCTGCCGTTTTCGGCAATATCCTCTCTTATAAAATCATGAATAAAGTTATTCTGCATAACCTCTTCATTTTCAATATTCTTTATTTCTTCAGCCATATAAATGTCCTTCCTGCCTAAATTTATCAGAGCGTAGAGTACCGTTACTGTCCGAGAATATCGAGACCCTTTTCAAGTCTTCTAAGTGATTCATCTCTGCCCAAAATGTCAAGAATTTCAATCGCTCCTCCGGGGGTAACCGTCTTTCCCGCCGCCGCAATACGCACAGGCCACATAACCGTGCCGTTTTTGAGCTCCTTTTCAGCCGCCATATTTATAAGGCAGTCGTGAATTGCATCAGCCGTCCAACTCGGCAAAGCCTTTAATCTTTCGTAAGCTTCCTTAAGCACTACGGGTGCGTTTTCAAGATTGGTTTTGCTCTTTTTGTTTACAAACAGTTCTTTGCCGTACTGCGGGAGTTCTGCAAAAAAGTCGAGCATTTCGGGAATTTGCGTAAGCTGTGTTGTGCGTTTCTGCAAAATCTCCGCAAACTTTTCAAACGGCATTTCTTTGTCGCCGAAAACCTTTTTATAATACGGCATTGCAATTTCCGTAAACTTTTCGGGCGTCATAGCCTTGATATACTCGCCGTTGAACCACGACAGCTTGTCATAGTCAAACACGGACGGCGACTTGCTTATACCGCTGACATCAAATTCTTTTTCAAGCTCAGCAAGGGTAAAAATCTCCTGATTGTCCTTTGGGCACCAACCCAAAAGCGCAATATAGTTTATTATGGCTTCGGGCAAATATCCCTCGTCAATCAAATCATAAAAGCCTGTTGCTCCGTGACGCTTTGAAAGCTTTGAAATATTACCGTCCTCGTCTTTGCCCATAATGAGCGGCAAATGAACGTATGTGGGAATTTCCCAGCCGAACGCTTCATAAAGAAGATTGTACTTCGGGGTCGAGCTGAGATACTCACAGCCTCGTACAACATGTGTTATTCCCATCGTGTGGTCATCAATGACATTTGCAAAATTGTAGGTTGGGTATCCGTCTGTTTTTATAAGAATTTGATCCTGAAGTTCAGAGTTTTCAACCGTAATTTCTCCGAACACGGCATCGGTAAATGTTGTGCTTCCCTCAATAGGCATTTTTTGTCTGATAACATATGGTACGCCCTCTGAAAGCAGTCTGTCGATTTCCTCCTGCGGCAAATCACGGCAATGGCGGTCATATCCGCCGCCTATTTTATCGCTTTGGAGTTTCTCGAGGCGTTCCTTGGTACAAAAACAGCGGTACGCCTTGCCCTCTTTAATCAGTTGTTCGGCATAGGGCAGATACATATCCTTACGCTCTGACTGAACATAAGGGCCGAAATCGCCTCCTATGTCGGGACCTTCATCATGCTTTAGGCCAGCAAGTTTCAGAGTATCATAAATAACATCAACCGCACCCTCTACAAGGCGTTCACGGTCGGTATCCTCAATTCTAAGTACAAATTTTCCGTTCTGCGACTTTGCAATAAGATACTCGTAAAGAGCAGTTCTTAGGTTGCCGACATGCATAAATCCCGTGGGGCTTGGTGCATATCTTGTGCGAACTGTTTTATCTGCCATTCTGTTCACTCTCCAAAACACTTTTTAGATTATACTTTTTTAGTATATCACACAAGCCGCTGTTTTTCAATTATTTTCCTCGCAAATTAGTATGTTTATGCAAATTGCGTGTACCTTTTTAATTTTTGTATTGACAAAATACATTTTTAATGATAAAATAACTCTTGCGTTGGGTTTTGAGTATGGTTGCTTTTTCAGTAACAAATTTAAAATTCAAGCAGAAAATTTAATATACAGGGGTATAGCTCAGTTGGTAGAGCAGCGGTCTCCAAAACCGCGTGCCGAGGGTTCAAGTCCTTCTGCCCCTGCCACAAACAAGTCCTTGAAAATGGCTTAGATAAGCCGTTTTCGGGGCTTTTTCTTTTTGCAAGGGTTATTACAAAAGCCTTAAAAATACGGTTTTTCTAAAAATTTTCTAAAAATATTCTAAAACGATTTTTTTAAAATTTCTAAAAAATCTACTCGGAAAATACAGTGTCAATAGATTTTGAAATGTTCATTTTACTTGTTTTGTCTGTGTGTGCATAGTAATTCAAAGTAGTTGCAGATGAACTGTGACCGAGCCACTCGGCTACCTGAACAACAGTAAAACCCATATTCAAAAGATTGCTTGCTACGCTGTGCCTTAAATCGTGAAGTCTTATTGTCGGCAAATCGCTTGCAGATATAACCTTGTGAAATTCTCTTGTCAAGTAATTTGGTTCAATAACTCGTCCGTTTTGCCAAGTACAAACATAATCCGATTTTATGTATTCATCTTTTAAAAGCTGTTGCATTTCAAGCTGTTCCTGTTTGTGTTTTTGCAAAAGCCTATATACTGTATCGGGTATCGGCAATGTTCTGTAACTGCTGTCGGTTTTAGGTGCAACGGTAATTGAACCGCCTATGTGCTGTTGCAGAGCTTCTGAAACTGTTATAGTATGCTTTACCATATCTATACTATGCCACTTCAAACCGAGTACCTCACCACGGCGAAAACCAAACACAGCACATAACATAACAGGAATTTCAATCACGGAATTTTTAAAGAGCTTTAATAATTCCTGCACTTGCTCCTGATTTAAAAATTCGCTCTTATACCTTTCAGCCTTTGGAGTTTTTGCACTTGAAGCAACATTGTAATATAAAATACCTCGCCTTACTCCGTCATTCAATGCCTTGCTGATTGTGCGGTGGATGTGCTTTATTGTTGTAGGCGATAAATGTTCGCTTCCGTCAGTTTTGCTGTTATTAGTTATCAGATATGAATAAAAATCTTCTAACTCCCAAGTTGTTAAATCCTGCAACTTTGTTCTTTTCCTTGCAAAATAAGGTATGATATGATTTTTAATATTTCCCGAATAACCTCTGTATGTGGACGGTCTTAACTCAGGCTTAATATTTTCAAGCCATATTTTCATATAATCTGTAAACTTCACTTCTGAATAATTCAGGTTTTTACTGTCATACTCTGCACACTTATCCGCAAGAAACTTTTGTGCTTTCTTTTTGTTGCCCTTAACCTCATAGCCTGTAGAAAACCACTTTGTTTTAAATTTAGGTTTTCCGTTAGGTTGAAGTTCGTCTGTTCTAAAACTCAGAACGGCATAATACTTACCGTCCTTTATCTGTAAACTTCCGCTTGTTGTTGCCATAAATATTGTTCTCCTTTCGGGCAACAACTGTCATTTTCATTACTATTATTATAATGCAGAATGACAGTTGTTACAAGCGATATTTTATTTTTTACGGTCGTACAAAAAATCAATTAGCATATTTTTAGGTATTATATATTTTTTTCCGATTTTTATACTTGGAATTTCTTTTGAGCGTAATAATTCATAAGCCTTATTTCTGCCTATATGTAAAATTTTCATTACATCACTTACTGTAAGTATATCTGAATAGCTATCTAACATATTTTACCCCCTCTGTTAATTATCATCAGCAGGATTATCAAGGCTGTTGAGAATTTCAAGGAAGCGTTCAGCGTTTTGATTGCGTGTGGATTTTTTAGCTTCCTTGCGTTTCAGCCTTTTCAATTCTTTGTTTAATTCTTCATCGTGAAGCGGAAAATCTAAAGGAGCTAAAATACTGCGAAGCTCCTCGAATGTGTAACCTTGCTCATATCCTACAATCTCATTGGTTCTCATATCGTAAAGCACATATTGCTGACACGGTCTGTAACGCATTGCTTTGTACCAATTAAAATATGGGCGAAGCTCAATACCGTAATACTCTAATAATATCTGCTTAATTCGCCACTGGGAATACGGCTTATAGTTCGGTCTTACCGCACCCTCAAAATCGCCATTTTCAAATACTTCCTGCATTTCTTCATCAATGATAACCTCATCATCAAAATCGTTTAATTCTACATTATTATCATTATTCATAATATATACCCCCATATAGTTAAATTATAATTCTGTCATTAACCGTTCAAATTCTTCGTCAGAAATTACTTTGTACTCGGAATTGTCGGCTTTTATCGGTGTTAAATTAAATATACTCTTCGCTTTAGACTGATTTTTCAAAATCTCGTCAATGTCTCCTTTGCTTATATCGGCACTCAAGAAACAATCTTTTAGCTCCTGTTTTGATAAACTCAGGGCGTTCTTTTTTAGCCAGCTGTGTATTTGCGGCTTTTTATCAAATTCTTTTCGGTAATACCTGTCATACACATCATACAGCATTTGAAAAAGCTCTTTTTCTGCCTTAATACCCCATATCATTCCTACTTTGTAACATACAGGAAATAACCCTGAACCTGAAATAATATGAGCTATGCTCTTGTTGAGATTATTATTTGCAGGATTTTCCGTACGCAAAGCGGGATAGTCACTATTGCCGACTAATGCAAGCAAGCCATTTGTAAAATTGGTATATGTGCCTGTTGATATATCAGCAAAACGGTATTTGTCACAAATTTTGCTTGCTATAAACTGTGATAATTCTATGTCACTGCTAATGTTATTTAACTGTTCTGTTATTTGATGTGCATAATAGCCTTTATATGAAGCTTCAAATCTCGTCCAACTCTCACATTCTAATGCCTCGTTGAGCCTGAACCCGTTGATATTTATTTGCTCAACTTTTTTGTTAT
>CALYBM010000010.1 GCA_944412525.1 uncultured Ruminococcus sp.
GTTTCAACCGTATCACCGAGCTATGCTGCAGAAATTAAAGATCCGTGGTTTAGCTGGGGACTTCACGATGAGCTTAACCTTCGTCACTACAAGCTTTGCGGAATTAAAAACGGCATAGATTTAGACAGCTACAACCCCGAAACCGACTACCAGCTTTATCGCAACTACTCAAAGGATGATATGAGCGGAAAAGGCGAGTGTAAGCGTGCGTTGCAGGAGCGTTTGTGCCTTGAGCAGCGTTGGGATATTCCGATTGTGGGAATGGTTACAAGGCTTGTTGCACACAAGGGACTTGACCTTGTGAGAATGGGTCTTGAGGAACTTATGAACACGGAGAATATGCAGTTTGTAATCCTCGGTTCGGGCGACAAGGAGTATGAGGACTATTTCAATTATATGCAGGCTAAGTATCCGGGCAGACTTTGCTTCTGCCATGGTTTTGTACCCGAGCTTGCAAGAAAAATATACTCAGGTGCCGATATTTTCCTTATGCCGTCCAAGCAGGAGCCGTGCGGACTTGCACAAATGATTGCGTTGCGTTACGGTACAATACCTGTAGTGCGTGAGGTAGGCGGACTTAAGGATTCTGTTTTTGACAGTGCTGACAATTACGGAAACGGATTTACCTTTAAAAATTACGACACGGCAGATATGCAGCTTGCCGTAAGAAGAGCACTTTGGGGTATTCGTGACGCAGCCGGCTGGCATCAGCTTATGTGGCGTGCCATGATGAGCGACAACAGCTGGGATCGTTCTGCACAGGATTACATTAATCTCTATAACGATACTCTTAAATGGGCATAATTTGAATCAAAAACATGACAGACTGCGGTTATTAACCGCAGTCTGTTGTCAGTTTTTGTGCTGCTTTGTATAGTATTTGGCAACAAAAATTTTAACCGACAGAATTTTCTTTAAAATACTTGACAATGAGTGTTTCTTTTGATAAAATAAGTACTGTTGCATCGGGATGTAGCGCAGTTTGGTAGCGCACACGTCTGGGGGGCGTGGAGTCGCAAGTTCAAGTCTTGTCATCCCGACCATAAAAACAGGTATCATTTTTTGATACCTGTTTTTATTTTGTCTATGATTGGATAGCATTAAAATTATGTTCACATAAGACCCACTTTTTCTTCTTGACGCAACATTGGCATATTAGGGTGAGAAACTATTGAATACGGGGAGAAAAATGTTTGCAAAATATGAATTTTTAACAACATTTTATTTGTACTCGTTTCGATGAGGAAAATTAATTTTATCAACAATATGCTTTGAAAATCTCGAGGTATTTATTTGAGCAAAAAATTGTATACTTTATTATCGTTTAGCAGTGGTGTTTTTTTATTAAATAAAATAAAACTTTTTATCTTGGGAATTTCAAAGTCCAGCAGAGGAATTTGTCTGAGTTTACAGCTTTTAATTTCATTAATAACAAGTTTTTTAGGTAAAAAGCTGTACCCGTCGCTGCCGATAAGATACGGAATGATATTTGTACTTCTGTCAATTTCAAATGCAAAACAGTGGTATTTCGGAAATAAGTCCCGTATGTACTCACCAATACCCTGAAAAGTAAAATTGCAGTAAAAATAATTTAATTTTGTGAGTTCATCGAGGTGTATTCCGTTTTCATATTCCTTATTGTTAAAGTCCGTAATTAATATCATTTCATCTTCACAAAAAGGAATACATTTTAAATCGTTTTTCTGATATTCCATATAGGTATATGCAATGTCAATTAAACCGTCAACTACCATTTGTGCAAGTGTTGAAGAATGCGAAATAATAACCTTGAGAGCAGTATCCGGTATAATATCAAAAAATGTCTTTAATTTGTATTTCAAATGGCAGTCAAAAATTGTGTTTGTAGTTCCGACATTAATCCTTTTAGAATATTTTTTATTTGTATTTATATCTTCGATAGCAGTTTTTTCAAGATCAGTGATTCTGACCGCATAATCAAAAAAGCGTACACCTTCCTCGGTAAGGTGTACATTTTTTCTTTCTCGATTAAATAATTTTTTGCCAACCTCTTTTTCAAGCTCAGCAATTCTGTTAGTCACAGTTGACTGAGCAACATAAAGCGATTCCGCAGTCTTGGTAAAATTTTTGTATTTTGAAAGTGCGATAAATGTTTTTAGAGATTCAGAATTCATATTGCCTCCATAATCGAAAAAACGAATTGATATAATTAAAAATATTTGTTTTACAAATTATACCATGTATGTTATAACATTTACAAGTCCAAATATTTATAAATTTTACAGGAGGCAACCATGAATAATATCGGAACGCAAACCATAGAAACAAGTCGACTTTTTCTTAGAAGATTTAGATACAGTGATGCTCAAGATGTTCTGAATTTGTGGGCAAGTAAACCTGAAATTCAGTATCTGTATTCCGAGCCTGTTTATACAACTCTTGATGAGGTAATCGGTTTGATTAATAAGTTTATCAGAGCATATGACAATGAGCATTATTATCGCTGGGCAATAGTTGATAAAGATGATAAAAAATGTATCGGTCAAATTGCATATTATCTTGTTGATTCTAAAAATCATTTTGCTGAAATAGAATATTGTCTTGCGTCAGAGTATCAATGCAGGGGATATATGACAGAAGCCGTAAAATCAATACTTGATTTTGGGTTTAATAAAATCGGATTGCATCGTGTGCAAATTTCGACAAAAGAAATAAATTCTGCATCAAGGCGTGTGATTGAAAAATGCGGTTTTCAATATGAGGGTATGTTAAGAGATTTCTTTTTTTATGACGGAAAATATGTCGGAAGGCGATATTATTCAATGCTTAGCAATGAGTACAAAACCAAAACGGAGGTATAGAAGTGGATATACAAAATTTATACGCCGACAGAATAGGCGGAAGAGAATTCGGGCAAAAGAATAATGATTACAAATTTTGATGAAATTTGGAGGTCACTATAATAAAAATAGCAGATTTTTCCGACTTAAATGAAATTGTAAATTTGAGAGTTTATCAGCAAATTGAAGACTGGAATAATACTAACCATAAAAAAGATTACACGGTATATGCAAAAAGCTTTTACAAAGTTACAAAGGAGTATCTAAGCCAAAGATTGAATAAAGATATAGTTTTTGCTTTGATTTATACAGACGGAAAGGCTGTTTCCTTATGCGGGTTACAAGTCAAAGATTGCCTCAGATAACCGTATGTGAGAACGGTTCGGAAAAAGTGCGGAACTTGTCAGCGTATATACAGTGCCTGATTGCAGAGGGAGAGGACATATGCAATCCCTTATGTCATTTCTTCTTGATTTTGCCAAAGAACAAGGATATACTGATGTTGTGTTGAGCACAAATACGAATGATGCTAAACATATATATGAAAAATTTAGTTTTAAGTATATTTCCGACAAGTATTATTTAAGACTTGCAGATAATGCGAAAAAGGAGAAGTAAACAATGTTAAATATCGGTTGCCACCTTTCAATTTCAAACGGGTTTGAGGCAATAGGAAAGCAGGCTCTTCAGATCGGAGCAAATACATTTCAGTTTTTTACACGCAATCCGAGGGGCGGTGCGGCACGAAAAATTGATCAGGCTGATGTAGATGCTTTAACTCAGTTAATGAGAGAAAACGGATTTTCTCAAATTCTTGCTCATGCACCCTATACAATGAATCTTTGTTCATCAAAGGCTGAAACCCGTGAGTTTGCGTTCAATACTCTTACCGATGATTTAGAGAGAATGGAGTATTTGCCCGGTAATTTGTATAATTTTCATCCGGGAAGTCACACCGGGCAGGGAACAGAAGCAGGTACAAATCAGATTATTGACGCTTTGAACAATGCGATGTTTCCCAAGATGAAAACGACCGTACTGCTTGAAACAATGGCGGGCAAGGGAACAGAAGTCGGCGGCAAATTTGAGGAGCTTGCCGTTATAATCGACGGCGTTAAATATAATGATAAAATCGGCGTGTGCCTTGATACATGCCATGTTTTTGATGCGGGATACGATATTGTAAACCATTTTGATGAAGTGCTCGATGAGTTTGACAAAGTAATAGGACTTGACAGGTTAAAAGCAGTTCATCTTAACGACAGCATGAATTATCTCGGCTGTCACAAGGACAGGCATCAGAAAATCGGAGAAGGGGCAATCGGTCTTGAAGCCTTCAAAAAGATTATAAATAATTGTCACATAAATAAACTTCCGATATTGCTTGAAACGCCAAACGACATTGACGGATATGCAAGAGAAATTAAGCTTTTGAAGGATATGGCTCAATAATATTTTTGGATTGCAAAAATATACGAATAAAACAAAATATCACAAATAATAAAAAATATAGCTAAATTATATATTTTTTATATAATCTGCTCAAATCTGATTTGCGGTTATGAACAAATAACCATTAAATCGGCGAAATTGCTAAAAAAAGTAATGGAATATTGTGCATATAGTGCGTTGCGTAACCAAATTAATTTTGATATTATTACTCTTAGAAAAGACAAAATATGCAGTTTGTCTTTTATCAGAGCGAGTGTTTTGCTCTGCGGTAATTTTATTTAGGAGTGATACTGGTGAAAAACAAAATTATGAGTGTTGTGCTTGCATTAAGCATGATGCTTTCTTGTCTTGCGTCCGCAGGTTTTGTGGCCGAGGCGAGAACAGTCGATTTATCAGAGGTCAGTGCGGTAACTTACTCTGAACAAACAAGTGCAGACTACGGCCTTGCAGATAATGTGCAGGACGGACAGATTCTCCAATGCTGGAATTGGAGTTACAACGGTATTAAAGCCAACATGGCAAAGATTGCCGAGCAGGGATTCAGTGCGATACAGACATCGCCGATTCAGACGATTAAAGAAACTACTCAAAACAGACAGATGTCGGGAAGCTGGTGGGTGTACTACCAGCCCTCAAACTTTAGTATCGAAACAAACGGTCAAAACGCCTGCGGCACTAAAGCTGAGTTTAAGGCGATGTGTGACGAAGCCCACAAATACGGAATAAAGGTAATTGTTGATGCGGTACTTAATCATCTTGCAAACAAGGGTGATAACACAATTTCCGATACTATCCCAAGTGACATAAGAAATGACAGCTCATGTTGGCATAATGTATCGGTAAACAGCTGGTACGAATCCCGCTACGATATTACACAATATTGTATGGGAGGTCTTCCCGATCTCAATACTTCAAATACAAAGATTCAAAATTATGCTATTTCTTTCCTTAAAGAGGCGATTGATGCAGGTGCGGACGGTTTCCGTTTTGACGGTGCAAAGCATATTGAAACACCGGTTGACGACGGGTTTTCAAGTCAGTTTTGGCCGAATGTTCTCGGTACGGCAACAAGCTATGCACAGAGCACAAGGGGAATTACTCCGTATTATTACGGAGAAATTTTAGATAGGGTTACAGGTAACAGCGATACTGGCAACGCTTCAAGAGTTCTTTCATATTACACCTCGGTAATGAGCGTTACGACAAGCTCTGTATCAAACTCAATCAGAAATTCGGTAAACAGCGGAAACGCAAACGGAGCAAAGAGAAGCGATTTCAGTCTTGATGACGGCTCAAGCCCCTCGGCAAACAAGGCTGTACTCTGGAATGAATCACATGATACTTATGCAGACGGTTCATCAAGAGGACAGAGTGATTCAACGCTGAAAAAGACTTGGGCTATGGTAGGTTCAAGATCAGAAGCTTGCGGTTTGTATCTTGCCCGTCCACGCAATTATTCCGACCAAATCGGTACTGCAAGCGTTACCGCCTGGGGCGACAAAGAAGTTAAGGCAGTAAACCAATTTAAGAATTATTTTGTCGGAGAAAGCGAATATCTTTCAAGCGAGGGTTCAATAGCATACAACGAAAGAGGAACCGAGGGTGTTGTTCTTGTAAATTGCAGCGGTTATTCGACATCTGTTAATGTTACTGCACATAAGATGGCATCCGGTACATATGTTGATCAGGTTACGGGAAATACATTTACTGTATCAAACGGAAGAATCAGCGGCCAAATCGGAGATACTGGCGTTGCGGTTGTATATAACGCAAAGCCTGCAGGCCCTTCGGCATCGGTTACCCCCGGCTCAAAGACATACACGGATACTTTGACACTCACACTCAAATATGATAACGCGTCAAGCGGTCAGTATTCTGTTAACGGAGGTTCCTATATAAACTTTGTAAACGGACAGACTATAACAATAGGCAAAGACCTTGCGTATGGTACAAAGACAACCGTAACGGTAAAGGCGTCAAACGGCAGTGAAACTTCGGATGCGGAAACCTACACATATACAAAGGTCGATCCGAGTGCGGTACAGAAGGTGTACTTTGATAATTCTTCCTACAACTGGTCTGATGTGTATGCGTATATTTATGTAGATGCGTCACAGGAAAATTCTGCATGGCCGGGAGTAAAGATGGCAAAGGATTCTCAAACAGGATATTATGTTCTTGAAGTGCCTGAAAATCTTGCAGACGGATATGTAATATTTACCGAAAGTCAGACGGCAGCAAATAACCGCTATCCTGCCGACGGCGAGGACGGTATGCCTCTTGCAGGAAGAACTATGATTATGAAAGCAGGTCATAGCTGGACTGAATATACAGAGGTTCAGACTACAACGGTTGCTCCCGAAACTCAGCCTGTAACTAAACCTCAAAACAAGGTTCTTATAGGCGATGTAAATTTTGACGGTAAAATTACAATAAGCGACGCAACGGAAATCCAAATGCATATAAGTGCTTTGAACACCCTTGCAGGTGACAGTGCGTATGCGGCTGATACCGATAAAAACGGTATAATTAATATAAAGGATGTAACAGCCGTTCAGTGCTACCTTTTAGGTGTTACCGAAAATTCTGCATATTGCGGACAATATACGGACGGACAAGGCTCCGATGCACAGCCCGAAACTCAGCCTGACACGGAACCCGAGAGAAATTATTTGTACTTTAAAAATACAAATAACTGGGGCAATGTAACGGCATACTATTGGAGTGACCAAAATACAACAATGACAGCTTGGCCGGGTGTTGCGACAGAAAATATGGGTGACGGAGTTTACCGCGTTGAGGTTCCGTCCGACGCAACTATGATTATTTTTAATAACGGCAGCGGCGGAAACGGCAACCAAACATCTGATATAAAAATTGAAGGTTATAATATGATCTACCAAAACGGTGCGTGGTCAAAATATAACGGCTAATAAAATCAAATACCCCTGTGCAAAGGCACAGGGGTATTTTTCGCTTCAATTAAAATGTTATATAATTAATTTGTGATGCCTTATATTTTTTTCTATATACGCTCGGCGTCATAGAAAAACATTTTTTGAATTCTCTGTTAAAAAGCGACAGGTTAAGGAACCCACAGCTATGTGCGACCTGCAAAATGCTGTCATCGGTGTCTTTTAGCATATTTGACGCGTTATTAAGCCGTAAAAGCTTTATATATTCAACACATGTCATATTTGTACTTTCCTTAAAAAGCTTCATAAAATAGCTTGAGCTTAATCCCACATGAGACGCAATTTCATCAATGCACAGTTTGTGCGATGCATTCCTTTGTATATAGCTTATTGACTTTTTAATCAGACCTTTGTTTTCGGGATTAATATTTGATATTGCCGAAAGAGAAATGTATTTATTTTTATACAATTCTATAAAAAAGTCAAATAAGTGACGCTTTATTTCAAGCTGATAAACAATGCCTCTGTTTAAAATACATCTGTCTATTTTGCTCAACGGCAATTTAAGATTGTCGTACCCGTTGTCAAAGCTATGTATCACGGGAGAGGTCAATTTTGAATTTTTGAGCCGAGAAAAAAACTTGTCCGTGTTGTATTCGTTATTTCGGGACATGAGGTAATCGTTATCCACAAGATAGCAAATGTCAACGAGACTGTTATTATCGGACTTTCCGCTGTGAATTATTCTCGGAGCAATAAATATAATATCTCCCGTTTCAACTTTATAATCTTTATCGTCAATAAAAAAACTTCCGCTACCGCTGACTATGTAATGTATTTCTATTTCTTCATGCCAGTGGAGTTGAAAACCGGAAAATCCGTCTGAATAATCAAACCGATAATATCTAAACGGTAAATCCGATTCTTTGTATTCTATTGCTTTATTGTTGTTATCTTCAAACATATCCATTTTATTTCCTCTGAAAAAATAGAATAGTATCATTATACAGTATTTTTGTACAAGAAATATTTACTATATTATAATATAATATCCACTGTATGACAAGGTAGATACTTGTCAAAATTTTAGAAGTTGGTGGAATTAAATGAAATGGAGTAAGAAAATTGTCAGTACGCTTACAGCTGCTGTGCTGGCGTTCTCATCGGTTGCCGGCTACTCGGCAGCGGTGACAAACGGTGATGAAGTTGCAGCTTCGTCTACAGTTGACTTTGAGCTTGCGGATAATGTTCAGGAGGGCGTTATTTTGCATTGCTGGAATTGGTCGTACAACAACATTAAAAAATATCTTCCGCAGATTGCTGCTGCGGGATATACTTCTGTTCAGACCTCTCCCGTAACGCAGCCAAAGGATTATTACTGGGAGGGCATTGCTTACGGCAATGTAGGTATTCCTGACGGAACAGGAGGAGCAGACGCGAACTGGTGGAAAAGCTATCAGCCTGTAACTGCAAGCATTTGTGATAACGGTTACAGCTGGTACGGCACAAAAGACGAGTTTAAGTCAATGTGCGAAGAAGCAGAAAAATACGGTATCAAGGTTATTGTTGATATAGTAGCAAATCATATGGGTAACATTGAGGGATGGAAAATCGGCTCTGTCGAAGAGGTTATGAGCGATATTTCTCCTCAGGTTGGAGAGTTTTGGAACCCCGATATGTTAACTGACCCTTCATATTGGCATATCAGCACAAGTTGGGTCCATTCAAGTGACGGTCGTTTTGATGTTACACAGGGCAATATGGGAATGCCTGACCTTAATACAGGTGACTCAAAGGTTCAGCAGATGATCCTCGGTCTTCTCAAGGAGTGTATTGACTGCGGTGCAGACGGCTTTAGATTCGATGCTGCAAAACACATTGAAACTCCCGCTGACGACCCCGCTTTTGCAAGTGATTTCTGGGATGTAGTCCTCGACGGTGCTACAAGCTATGCTCAAAGCACAAAGGGCATAACACCATACTATTACGGAGAAGTGCTCAACAGAATTGACAGCACTGCGGCAGAAAATTATTATTTGAGCAAGATGTCGGTTACCGATAATTCAACGGGTGATAATATAAGGAACTCGTTAAAATACGGCAATGTCGGCGGTGCGTCAAATCCCGGTTACTGCAGCTATGCTCACGGTCAGGGTGACAAGGTAGTGCTTTGGGCTGAATCCCACGACACATATATGGGAGGCGGCTCATCCTACGACTGCAATGACTCAACTATTAACAAGGCGTGGGCAATTGTTGCTTCAAGAAAGGATTCAACAGGTCTTTATTTCGCAAGACCTTACTATTCCTACGAAAGACTTAACGGCGACCAAAACGGATACGACGCAAGAAAAGACCCCAACCAAATGGCACAGGAGATAAGACAGACTCAAATGGGCGAAGTCGGCACTCTGACATGGATGGATCCCTGCGTTGCGGAAGTAAACCGCTTTAGAAATCACTTTGTAGGTCAGAGCGAAAGTCTCGGAAACTCAGGCGATTCTCTGTTCTACAATGTAAGAGGTAACAGCGGCGTTGTGTTGGTAAGTTCTAAAGGTCCCTGCGATGTAAGCGTTAATCTTCAGGGCAAAATGAAGGACGGTACATACACAGATCAGGTTACCGGAAACACATTTACCGTTAGCGGAGGAACAATTAAAGGCTCAATCGAAAACGCAGACGGCATAGCAGTTATTTATAATACTACATCCGTTCCGAGAAATACGATAGAAGTCCCCAGAGAAAACTTCGCTGCCGAGTCTATTGATATTACCGTTGGACTCAGCAACGCTTCAAAAGGTACATACAGCATTAACGGTGCAGCTGCTGTAACATACACATCCGACACAACATTTACTATCGGTGCGGGAGACGCCGTAGGAACAGAATACACAGTTGAGCTCACTGCAACAGACGGCTCCAACAGTACATCGGCTACATATTACTTTACAAAAGAAACAAAGGATGTAACTTATCCGACAGAGCCCGATTATTCGGCGCCTACACAAACACAGCCTACAGAGCCATCAACAGAACCCTCAACAGAGCCGACAACTCAACCGCAAAATAATGTGCTTATCGGCGATGTAAACTTAAACGGTTCGATTTCAATTTCTGACGCAACGGAGACTCAGCTTTATCTTGCAAAGAGCAACTCTCTCTCTGATGATGCACTCACTGCGGCTGATGTTGATAAAAACGGCACGGTCAACATAAAGGATGTAACATTGATTCAGTATTATATTGTGGATCTAAAGAGTGAAGAGTCGTACTGCGGAACATATACCGGCGGTACAACAACTCCCACAGAGCCTGTTTCAAAAAATTATCTTTACTACAAGAACACAAGCAACTGGAGTAAGGTAATGGCTTATTATTGGAGTGATGATAATACAACAATGACAGAATGGCCGGGCGTTGAAGCAGAAAATATGGGTGACGGAGTTTACCGTGTCGAGGTTCCGTCAGACGCCACGATGATTATCTTTAATAACGGCAGCGGCGGAAACGGAAATCAAACCGCGGATCTAACAATCAGCGGAATAAACAAGATTTATAACAACGGCACATGGTTAGATTACAACGATTAATTGTTCATTAGTCTCACTTTATAAAATGAAAAATTCCCACGGACAATACCGTGGGAATTTTTCTTGTTGTTGTAATTATTCATTTTAAATTCATAAAACGTCTTAAATAAAATTGTATGTTTTTGTTGTAAAACAGTGATATGTGTGTTATAATACAAAACTGAATAATTAAGCCTGTGCTGCGTTGAAATTAATAAAGTTTATTTTTATTTTTGGATTTTGTTTATACTCTGATAGTGAAAGAAGGCTTTGATTTGAGAAAGCTTGCTCAAAGAACAGAGGCTGTGGTGAGCCTGAGTGCGATTGAACACAACATAAAAAATATCAGAAGCCGTCTTGATGACGGCGTTGAAATAATGGCTGTACTCAAAGGCGACGGTTACGGGCACGGTGAAAAGGGCATTTATCCAACCCTCAAAAAATGCGGAGTTGAAAGATACGCCGTAGCTGTTTGGGAAGAGGGAGCGTCACTTCGCAAAGCAGGTGCGGTAGAGCCGATACTTTTGCTGGGCGACACCTGCGACGGTCAGCTTGAAAATTTGATAAAATACAATCTAACCCCTACAATATTTTCTCTGGATACTGCCGCAAAGCTCGATTTGCTTGCAAAATGGAGCGGAGTTATCCAGCCGATTAACATTAAAATCGATACGGGAATGAGCCGAATAGGTTTTCCTGCCGATGATTCGGCAATACCGATTATAAAGAAAATAAATGAAATGAAAAATTTGAAAATTACGGGTGCTTTTACTCACTTTTCAAGAGCTGATGAAAAAGACGGCAAAAGTGCATTAAAACAATACGGCTTGTACCTTAATATGGTTGCAAAGCTTGAGGCTGAGGGGATTGAAATTCCCTGCAAGCATGTTGCAAACAGCCCTGCGATATTGCTTCGCCCCGAAACACAGCTTGATGCGGTCAGAGCAGGTGATATATTGTTTGGACTTTGTGCAATTGACGAGGACGACTGGCAAAAAGAGGATTTTCGTCAGGTTATAAGCTGGTACACATATGTTGTCATGGTAAAAGAGGTTCCGAAAGGTACCGAGGTCGGTTACGGCGGCACATTTGTCACATCAAGACCCACAAAAATTGCGACAATCCCCGTAGGATTTGCCGATGGCTACAGCCGACGCCTTTCTAATAAAGGAAAGGTAATGATAAACGGCAAAAAAGCTCCTGTTATCGGAAGAATTTGCATGGATCAGTTTATGGTTGATGTTACGGATATAGGGGATGTTAAAAGAGGAGATACCGTCGCACTTTTAAACGATGAATTAAGCGTACTGTGGATGGCGGATTTGCTCGATACAAATGTAGATGAAATTGTATGCGGAATATCAAAAAGAGTTCCGAGAATTTATGAATATTAAATTTTAATTATATAGTAAGATATAGTAAGTACGAAAACTGCGGATAAACATACTATGTGTTTTAAATTGAGTATAGGAGTGGTAATAATGGCAGATAAGGGTTACATTTTCAGAGTGTTAAAAAACGCAAGCTTTGCCAAGATGAAAACGGCGATAAAAGCAGTCCATGAGAAGTCGGGCAAAAACAGCGTAAAGATTTTTTTTGATATGCTGTGGTGTGCAAAACGCTACGGTGCAGGTTACTATGATTATCAGATTTTTGCATTTTATAATCTTAATAAAGAGCAGAGAAAAACATTTGTTACAAGGCTTATCAGCAAAAAACTCAATATGTTCATGAACGATACTGAGTATGCCCATTTTTTCGATAACAAAGACGAGTTCAACGAGCTTTTTAAGGATTACATCGGAAGAGGTTATCTGCAAATGAATAAAGCTTCCAAAGAAGAGGTAAAAAGCTTTGTGGAGTCAAGGGAGTACCTGTTTTGCAAGATGCAGGACAAGGAATGCGGAATCGGCTGCGAAAGGCTTAAGGTCAGCGATTTTAAGAGCTTTGACGAACTTTATAAATATCTTGTGGATAAAGGATTTTGCACGATTGAAGACAACATTCAGCAGCACCCCGCACTGTCAAAATTATATCCAAATGCCGTAAACAGTATGCGTATTATTACAATCCTTGACGACAACAAGGTTCCGCACTGCATTTATATCGTTCAAAAAATGGGAAAGGGCGGCAGCATTATCGACAACAACTGCCTGTTTACTCCCGTTGACATTGAAACAGGAAAATTGAAATATCCCGCACATTCGGGCGACACTACAAAGGGTATTATCTACACCGAACACCCCGATACTCATGTAAAAATCGTTGGATATCAGATTCCTTATGTAAAGGAAGCGGTAGATATGTGCCTGAAGGCAGCATTGGTAGTGCCTCAGATAAGGTATATCGGATGGGATGTAGCAATTACTCCTAACGGACCTGCTATTATTGAGGGAAATACCTATTGTGCTCACGACTTTTGGCAGCTTCCGCCCCATACACCCGATAAAATCGGTATGCTTCCCACAATCAAAAAATATGTTCCGAGCTTTACTTACTAAAAAACGCAGGGCAGGCTTTTTAGCCTGCCCCGTTTATATTATAAAAACATCCTTAGCATGAACATTTAGTAACGGTTATCCGTTTTTAGCAGCCGCAGCCGCAGCCGTTGTTGTCAGAACCATTGTTACCGCAGCAGCAGAGGATGATGATAAGAAGAATAATCCAAGTGCAGCAGTTGTTGCTTCCGTTTCCAAAAAGATTACACATAAGCTTTCCTCCTTTCGTTTACACTACATACTATTTCAAAAATCAAAATCGGTTACATATTTTTAAAAAAAGTTTTTAGAGTTTTGGAAAATATTTACATTATTCACATATTCAACACAAATTTATATTAATATCAGTAATGCATAAGATATAATTTTAAAAATGGTCTGAATTTGTTATCAAAATTGTAATATTTTGTTCGTTATGCAATCTCTATAAAAAAATCAAAAATATTTTGTAAATAGAGGTTGATTTTTTTCTCGTTTTTGTGTAATATGTATATGAGGACGATTGTATTTTATAAATAATTACAGTCAAATAAATTAGAAATTGCGTAGAAAAAGAGGTAAGTGTATGTCTAACAGATTATTTCAGGGTATTGTTCATCAGATGAAGGACGCAATCGACAGAACTATAGGTGTAATTGACGAAACTTCGGTTGTAATAGCTTGCTCCGAGCTCGGAAAAATAGGTGAGGTTAACGAAAGTATCAATTCAGAGACGCTAAGCTCAACTTCGCCGTTTGTTATTAACGGCTATACATACAAGTCGTTCGGAAGCAATGCAAAGTATGATTATGCAGTTTTTGTTCAGGGAACAGATGAATATGCTCAAAAATACGCTCAGCTCCTTTCAGTTTCATTTGCAAGCATTAAGCAGTATTATGACGAAAAATATGATCGCTCCAATTTTATAAAAAATGTAATTCTTGACAATATTCTTCCGGGAGATATTTATCTTAAAGCAAGAGAACTTCATTTTAACAGTGAGGTTTCGCGTGTTTGTTTGCTCATTAAGATAATTTCCAAAACCGATGTTTCTACTTATGACATAATCCAAAATCTCTTTCCTGATAAGACCAAGGACTTTGTCATCAACATAAACGAGGCGGAAATCGCACTGGTTAAAGAGGTTAAACCCGATACCGAAAGCCGTGACCTTGAAAAGCTTGCAAGCTCAATTTCCGATACACTTTCAAGTGAATTTTACACCCACTGTGTTGTCGGCATAGGCACGACCGTAACGGGTATTAAGGATCTTGCCCGTTCCTTCAAGGAGGCACAGTCCGCTCTTGAGGTTGCAAAGGTGTTTGATACCGACCGTACAATAGTAAGCTACGATAATCTGGGTATTGCCCGTCTTATCTATCAGCTTCCTACAACACTTTGCGAAATGTTTTTAAGAGAGGTATTTAAGCGCGGCTCAATAGAAAGCCTTGACCAGGAAACTCTCTTTACAATTCAGCGTTTCTTTGAAAATAATCTCAATGTTTCCGAGACTTCGCGTAAGCTTTTTGTTCACCGTAATACTCTTGTTTACAGACTTGAAAAAATCAAGAAGCTTACAGGCTTGGATTTGCGTGAATTTGAAGACGCTATAGTATTTAAGGTAGCGCTTATGGTTAAGAAGTATCTTAACGCAAGCCCTGCCAAATACTGATATAATTATTGATTTAAATTATAAAAAACATCGGGGCGTAGCTTAATATTAGTGTTGTACGCCCTGATAAATTTTTAGGGAATTTTAATACCCGCTTTTAGGCGTATAACCGTATCAAAGGTGAATTTATGATTGATTTTGATAATATTTCAAAAACATACCCAAACGGCACTCATGCACTTTATGATGTTAATATACATATTGACAAGGGCGAATTTGTTTTTATTGTAGGATCATCAGGTGCAGGAAAAAGTACATTTTTAAAGCTTATAATGCACGAGGAAACTCCTACATCGGGGGAAATTACAATAAACGGCAAAAAAATCTCCAAGCTTAAACGCAGAGAGATTCCGTATTTACGCCGTCATATGGGAATAGTTTTTCAGGACTTCAGGCTTATTGACAAGATGAATGTTTTTGATAATGTGGCGTTTGCTATGCGCGCAGTTGGCGAGAGTGCCGCTACCATCAAAAAAAGAGTGCCGTATGTTCTTGACCTTGTGGGACTTAAAAATAAGATGAAGGACAAGCCCAGTGAGCTTTCGGGCGGTGAACAGCAGCGTGTAAGCCTTGCAAGGGCTCTTGTAAACAATCCCGAAATAATTGTTGCCGACGAGCCGACAGGTAATGTTGACCCGGAAATGTCACACGAGATTATAGAGCTTTTAAACGAAATTAACGCAAGGGGCACAACTGTTCTTGTTGTAACACATGAACATGAACTTGTAAGAGAGTTTCATCAAAGGGTAATTACTATTGACCACGGAAGAGTTATCGGAGATACTAAGGACAAAGGTGTTTTGTCCGATCATGATGTTGATGATGACTATAATGATGTTCCGCACTATCCAGATAATGCGGTTGTTTTGCCCGACTGATTTGTACGGACAATAATTGGTTGAAAGGATAATGGTATGAAAGGCTTTGGCTATCTTGCAAAAGAGGGCTTAAAAAATGTGTGGAACAACCGCATAATGAGTATCGCTTCGGTTTGTGTGCTTGTTAGCTGTCTTGTTCTCACAGGTGCAGCCACTCTTTTTTCGATAAATGTTGCTCAGGTTGTTGAGTCGGTGGGCGATTCAAACGAAACAACCGTTTATTTAAAATCAGATGTATCTCGGCTTGAAGCCGTTTACATAGGCAAGGATATTGAAAAATTGGATAATGTCGTTTCAACAACATTTCTTTCAAAGGAAGATGCTCTCGAACAGTATAAAGACGAACTCGGAGATGAGCTTTTTGCTCAGATAGAGGACAGAAACACTCTTCCCGACGCCTTTGTTGTTGTTATGGAAGATTTATCAATGTATGATAAAACCGTTGCTGAAATCAAAAACATCGACGGTGTGGACAGTATAAATGATCACAGAGAACTTGCAAAAAAGCTTACCGAAATAAGTAACCTCATTAACATAATTTGTGTGGGCGTTGTGACTGCACTTATGATTATATCAATATTTATAATTGCAAATACAATACGTGCTACAATGTACTCACGAAGATTTGAAATCAGCATAATGAAGTCGGTAGGTGCGACAGACTCGTTTGTGCGTATGCCGTTTCTTATTGAGGGCGTCGTTATCGGAATTGTTTCGGCTGTAGTTTCTACGGGTGCAATATCGCTCCTTTATGAGTCGGTAATGAGTGCAATCACGGGAATGATACCTTTTTCGTACATTCCGTTGACACATGTTATTCTTTATGTTGCAGCAGCTTTTGCGTTAGCGGGAATAGTAGTTGGTTTCTTCGGAAGCTTTATTTCAATACGCAAGTATCTTAAAAAAGAAGGAAACGAGATTCTCGGCTGGTGATGCCGTGAAAGGAGTAAAAATGAACAAGTTTAAAAGGATTCTTTGTGCTATGCTCAGTGTGTGTATCGTTTCTATGCCTTTTGCACTGTCAGTGTCTTCTGCAGGAGCGGAGAGTATAGATTCTTTGCAGCAGGAGCTTAAAGAGCTTGAGCAGAAAAATCAGGAATATCAGGATATTCTTGATAAGACGCAGGAAGATATCAATGAAAAAGAAGAGTACAGCAAAGCTCTTGTCAGCAAAGTTGAGGTGCTTGACGATAAGATTGCTCTTACAAGAGAATCTATCAATGATCTAAACGACAGCATCGAGGAAAAAGAAAATGACATTGAACAGGCGAACAGTGATATAGAAGACCAGCTTGATGCCCTTTGTGAACGCCTCCGAATTATTTATATGGCAGGAAATGCAAGTGACATCGAGATAATTTTCGGTGCAAAAGACTTTTCTGATTTTATCGACAAAGTGTCGCTTATAAAGACTTTATCAAATTATGATAAAACCTTGATAGACGAGATTAATGTAAAGCTTTCGGAAATTTCCGAGCAGAAAAAAAGCCTTGAAGAAGATAAAACAAATCTTGAGGAGCAGCAAGCTTCCCTCGAGGCGGATCAGGATGAGTTAAATACACTTATAGAAGAAAACGATGAAATTCTCAGAAATCTTTATTCTGCCAATCAAGAGGCAGAGGATGCTCTTAACAGCGGAGAATTTGAAAGCGAAGAAATAGAAAATCAAATCAAAGAATATTATGCAAGCTTGCAGCAGAGCAGCCAGAATCAGAGCAGCAACACAGGAAGTACGGGTGGAAGCTCCGGCGGAAGCTCAGGCGGTAACTCCGGCTCAAGCAGCATACCATCGATAGATGTTCCTACGACATCGGGCTATGTATGGCCTGTTCCGGGATTTTATTATCTTTCTTCCGAGTGGAGCGAGGACAGATATACTTATAATCACGGCGGCATAGATATTGCCGGTGCAGGCATCATGGGAGCCACGGTTGTTGCGGCTGACGGCGGTACTGTAATCGCAAGCTATAACGGATGTCCGCATAACTGGGGCAAGAACGCAAGCTGCGGCTGCGGCGGCGGTTACGGAAACTATGTTATGATTGACCACGGAAACGGCAAGATGACTGTTTACGGACATATGACAAATATAGTTGTAAGCACGGGACAGTCCGTCTCAAAGGGTCAGACAATAGGCTATGTCGGAACAACCGGTTATTCGACAGGACCGCACCTGCATTTTGAGTGCCGCTATAACGGCGTCAAGTACAACCCAATGACAGAATATTAATTATATATACTCCAAAGGCAGTTAAACCAATGCCTTTGGAGTTTTTTATTAAAATAGACATTATTTGTGTAAAATAAATATTTTATTTTAATTTATATTGACAAAATTGTTGTACATGATATAATGTAGACAATAAATGGAATGATTTTACAATTAAAAGAAGGTGATAAATTTATAATTGGTATTATTCGTTTATAGATAAAAGTGTTTTAATGAAAGAGAGGTACTAAAATGAAAAGGTATAGTTTTAAAGTTTTATCAGCGTTTTTGTCAGCACTTATTTTATTATCAACAAGTATGTATTCGTTTGTTGCAGCTGATATAAATGACTCTGAAATTTATGAAAACCAATTAGATGCTGTAACATTAGAGCAAAAGAAATTTTGTAATGCTACTATTAATGATAATTTTGAAGATGATAGCGTTCTGGTGATATTTGACAATAAAAAAAGTATGGAATTAAATAACTACGACAAAAATGACTTTGATGATTTGGATGTGAAATCAGTAAAAGATTTAACATCCAACATTGTTAACGATATCAAGGATGCTTGTACTGAAAAAGCTCAGGTTGTAAAAAATTTATTAAATGTTAGAAGAGCATCTTTAGATACAATTTTTATTTCAGACGACAGAATAGATAGTATAACAAACAATGTTTATAACGAAACTAAAAATAATTATGATTCTTTTCATCAAATTGTTGAAATAAAATTAAATGAAAACAGCAAACAAAATGTTTTAGATGTTATAGAAGAACTTGAGAAGCGTGATGATATACTTGTTGCTGAGCCAAATTATATTATTGAAGTTGATTCTTCCTCAGTAACGCCAAATGACACTTATCTGAATGAACAGTGGGCAGTAGACAAAATTGATTTAACTTCTGCTTGGGACATAACAACAGGTAGTGATGATGTAAGTGTAGGAATTATTGATTCTGGTATAAAGGCAGCACATTCCGATTTGAGTGCAAATGTAGATAGCTCTTTGAGTAAAAGTTTTATCGACGACTCACCATTAACGGATGAATTAGGGCATGGCACTCATGTTTCGGGAATAATAGGTGCAGTCGGCAATAATAATCATGGTGTTACAGGTGTATGTTGGAATGTAAATTTGGTCAGCTTAAAAATTTTTGATTCCGATGGTAATGGCAGCGTTGGTGATTTGGCAAGTGCTATTAACTATGCACAATCTAATGATATAGATATACTGAATTTCAGCGGTAGTTTTGGTGTAGATAGGGATTACCAGGTTAATTGTGAAACTTTAAAAGAAGCAATTAATAATTATGATGGTATTTTCGTATGTTCTGCCGGTAATCAAGCAATTGATATTGATGGTTCTGAATGGCCAAGTATGGGAAAAAGATATCCTGCTGTATATACAAATGATAATATTATTGCCGTGGCAGCTACCGACCGTGATGATGAGCTATGGTATCAGTCTTCATACAACGGCAGTAGTTACGGTTCCACTAGTGTTGATTTAGCTGCACCGGGACTTAGCATTTATTCTACTTATAACGGGAATACAAGTGATTTGTATTATACCACGTTGACCGGTACATCTATGGCGTCCCCTTATGTAACAGGTGTTGCGGCATTGATAAAAAGCGAATACCCCGGAATTTCTGCTTTTGGAATAAAGAAAGCGATTTTGGATAGTGTAGATGAAGTATCAGATTTGTCCGGCAAGGTTAAAACAGGTGGCAGATTAAATGCATACAATGCACTTGTGGCGGTCGAAAATTGTACTTATACTGTGGAATATAATAAAAATGGTGGTTACGGAACTGAAATGTCGGATACAACCGTTATATATGGAATCTCTACAGAGCTCAGAGATAATACATATATTGCTCCTACGGGTAAAGTCTTTTCAGGTTGGTATGCATACAGGCATTCTGATGACAAGTGGTACTACACAGGTGCTGATGGAACAGGGTGGTACAAAGAAGGTAGTCAGCCTGCAGGATTTGTGAAGAATTTGTATAAGGACCAAGCTACTGTGGCACATACGTCAAGTGTAAATGATGATATTGTAACGATGTATGCACAGTGGATTGATAAAAGCAGTATTTTAATTGGAGATGTTAATCTTGATGGAGTTATTAATATTTCGGATGTTTTGATGATACAAAAATATGTTGTGGGTATGTGTGAATTCGATGATGTACAGAAATATGCAGCAGATGTCAACGGGGATGGGTATGTAAATACAACGGATGCTACAGAATTGCAAAAATTAATTGTATAGAATTTTATAAAAATAAATCTTTTGACATAAAGTTATAATACGCCTACATATAAAGAAATGTTGATTAAGCAATCGCGGAATATTATAAATATTTTATTATTTACTCCAAAAGATGAGTTTTATGCGTTTACAAAACAGAAACTTGGGATTGAGTGGTTTAAATTCTGCTAGATAGGTCGTTTATTTTTAAATCGTACTATAGAAGCAGTAATGAGAAATTACTCAATGATTTGGTGACCGGTGATGAAAATTAGCATAAAATTTTTGTATTGTGCTTTGAGTTGGCAGATGACAAAATATTGTGCCAACTGTTTATACCTTTCAGACTTCCCAAAATCCTATTTTACCTGAAACATTTGATCTTGCTTAGGTTTTTGTAAATTCAAATGTAGATAAAGTACAAATGGTAATTTAAAAACGCTGTGTAAACCGGTAGAAACTCAACTGTAGTGCATTTATTGCTTGTGATTCATATCTTGTCAGTAGGTGTGTCAATTGTATTTAAGTGCGTATACGGCGGTTTATAACTTCTGTTTGAACGCTGTAATTAAGTATTTTATTTAATAATTAAACCTAATACCTTCGCATATACTTTAATAAGTATTTATGCGGAGGTATTTGTTTGATTACATCACTTTCTTTAAAGCTTCCCGAAAAGCCAAAGGGAATAAAAAAGCTTTTGTACTATCTAAGAAATGACAGGGTATATACCGAAATTAAAAAGTCAAGAGGGGTAAGCGTAAAGCAGGTTACATACATAAGCTACAGCGGCAAAATCCACCTTGATAAGCTTGACAGCGTCATAGGTGCACAGCGTAATCATCTGCTTTGCTCATCGAAAATTAATTTCCCCGAAAATTGCGGTTACAGAAGATTTCTTTCAAATGATTTTTCACAGAGACTATGCACGAATATGGCTCTTAGCGTAGTAAAAAACTGTGTCAAACCGGAGATGCTTAAAATCGGTATATATGACCCCGATGGTGACTCGCACGATTTTTTATTTCAAATTTTAAAATACTGCTCTGATGTTTCTGTGGTAACAAATGATTTTTCGTCATACAATTATGAGCTTGAGAGAGCTATGGATGAGCTTGGGGCAACCGCCGTTGTCACTAAAAATACATCGGAATTATCAGACCGAATTTTTGTTGTAGCACCGTGTACAATCTATGACAAGCTTCCTGTTAAGCACGACGCTGTTGTGCTGACCGCAAAAAGTCCGAAAGAACATGTAAACGGGCTGGTTTATTATAAATATCACCTAAGAATGCCGGACGGTTTTGACCTTATTAAGCCTGATGAAATTGACGAAGAGTATTTCTGTTCGGCTCTTTATACACTCGGGGGACAGCATGAACTTGGGTCGTTAGTCCCGTTGCTGTGCCAAAATTATTCATCATCGCAGACAATAAAATCACTTTGCGCTTATCTTAATCGTTTTGCTTGACAATGGGTGACAAAACGCATATAATTTACCTGTATGCAGTTTTTTATGCAAATTAGTTTTCAATATGAAAGGACGATACAATATGGCAGTTAAACCAACTATGCTTACTGCGGAAGGCCTTAAAAAACTTGAGGAAGAGCTTGAATATTTACAAAATGTTAAGCGTAAGGAAATAGCTGAAAAAATCAAAGTTGCCCGCTCGTACGGCGACTTGTCCGAGAACAGCGAATATGACGACGCAAAAAATGAACAGGCAATTATGGAAGCAAGAATTACTACTATTGAGTCAATTCTTAAAACTGCTGAAATTATTGACGAGTCCAACACATCTACCGAGAATGTTCATTTGACATCAATAGTTACAATAGAAATGGTCAAAACCGGTAAACAGGCAAAATATATGATCGTCGGTTCGGGTTCAAACGAAGCAAATCCGAGAGAGGGCAAAATTTCTGACGAATCACCTATCGGCAAGGCAATTATGAATAAAAAAGTAGGCGATGTTGTGGAGGTTGAAACTCCGGGCGGATTACAGGCGATTAAAATTATAGAAATTTCCAAATAAGAATAAGGGTTCTAACGGGAATACACCGCACGGTTATTTCCGTTAGATTTGTAATGAAAGGAATGTTAATATGAGTCAGAAGCCTCAGCAGGCTAATACAAGTGATGTAATTCAGGTAAGATATGACAAGCTTGCAGCACTCAGAGAGGCGGGCAGAGACCCGTTTGTTATCACCACAAGCGACCGTGACACTCTTACCGAAACCATAAAGAATAATTTTGAAGAATATGAGAACAAGGATGTGTGCGTTGCAGGCCGACTTCTTTCCAAGCGCGGAAAGGGTAAGGTTTCCTTTATGGATCTTTACGACCGCACAGGCAAGATTCAGATTTTTGCAAAATTTGATGATTTGGGTGAAGAAGAGTACGGCTTCCTCAAAAAGTGGGATATAGGCGATATTGTCGAAGTCAAAGGCTTCGTATTTAAGACGCAGATGGGCGAAATCTCCGTCCACGCAAAGCAAGTGCGTCTGCTATCAAAATCTCTTAAGCCGCTTCCCGAAAAGTATCACGGATTAACAAATACCGATCTGCGTTACCGTCAGCGTTATGTTGACTTAATTATGAATCCCGAGGTTAAGGATACATTTATAAAGCGTTCCAAAATTATCAGCAGTATCCGCAGATACCTTGATTCACAGGGCTTTATGGAAGTAGAAACTCCGATGCTCGTTGCAAACGCAGGTGGTGCGTCGGCTCGTCCGTTTACCACGCATTTCAATGCTCTTGACGAAGATTTAAAGCTTCGCATTTCGCTTGAGCTTTACCTAAAGCGTCTTATAGTGGGAGGCCTTGAAAAGGTTTATGAAATCGGACGAGTTTTCCGTAACGAGGGTGTTGATACAAGACATAATCCTGAATTTACCCTGATGGAGCTTTATCAGGCTTATACCGATTACAACGGTATGATGGATTTAACGGAGAATCTTTACCGTCATGTCGCACAGGAGGTTCTCGGTACAACTAAAATAACATATAACGGCGTTGAAATGGATTTGGGAAAGCCGTTTGCGAGAATTACAATGCTTGATGCTGTAAAGAAATATTCGGGCGTTGACTTTAACGAAATTCACTCTGACGAAGAGGCAAAGGCAATTGCCAAGGAAAAGGGAATAGAGTATGAAGAAAGGCACAAGAAGGGCGATATTCTCAATCTGTTCTTTGAAGAATATGCAGAGGAGCATATGATTCAGCCGACATTTGTTATGGATCACCCGATTGAAATTTCTCCGCTTACAAAGAAAAAACCCGATAACCCCGAATATGTTGAGCGTTTTGAGTTCTTTATGAACGGCTGGGAAATGGCGAACGCTTACTCGGAGCTCAATGATCCTATTGACCAAAGAGCCCGTTTCAAAGCACAGGAAGAGCTTCTTGCTCAGGGCGATGAAGAGGCAAATACAACTGACGAAGATTTCCTTAACGCTCTTGAAATCGGTATGCCTCCTACAGGCGGCATCGGCTTCGGCATTGACAGAATGGCAATGCTTTTAACCGATTCTGCGGCAATCCGCGATGTTTTGCTTTTCCCAACCATGAAGAGCTTGGATAAATAAACGGCGAATAATCGGTATTTATACGGGGTATCATAATTTCGTAAGAGTTAATACCATCAGTTTTACATCGTTTGGTGCAGGAAAGTGTGCAGAGGCGGAAAAATTGCATAATTAACTGAATAAATGGGCAGTCCCTTATCGGGATTGCCCATTTTCAAATAAAAGAAAACAATATTATATGAGGTGAGGACTATGGATATTAAAGAGGTAAAAGAAGGTAAAAAGCAATATCTTAATTTGCTATTATTGGCAGATGAACAGGAAAATATGATAGACCGATATCTTACAAATGGGACAATGTATGTTTTAGAGGATGATGGAGTCAAAGCCGAATGTGTTGTGTTAGATGTCGGCGGCGGAGTGCTTGAAATAAAAAACATTGCCACATATCCGCAGTTTCACGGTAAGGGCTACGGTAAAGCATTGATTGAGTTTATTATTAAAA
>CALYBM010000011.1 GCA_944412525.1 uncultured Ruminococcus sp.
CGGTTGAACAGGTTTGCAGTAAATTTGATGAACTTATTGCCGAAAAATACAAGGGGTACTATCAAACCTTTAGGTTCAGTCCCGGATACGGCGATTATCCTATTGAGCTTCAAAAAAGCATTATTTCAATGCTCGACGCTCCGCGTAAAATCGGTTTGACGGTTAATGAAAACTGCCTTTTGATTCCCACCAAATCGGTCACTGCGGTTATGGGGCTCTCAAAAACTCCTGTTGACCGCAAAAAAAGAGGCTGTGCGATATGCAGTATGAAAGACAGATGTAAATTCAGAAGAAACGGAGAACACTGTGGACTTTAAGAAGTTTTTAAATTCAAGAGAGTTTGTTTTGCTTGACGGGGCAATGGGAACTCTGATTCAAAAAAGCGGAGTAAAATACGAATCCGTACCCGAAACGCTAAATATCACACACCCGGATCTTATAGAGTCGTTTCACAGGGCTTATGCCGACGCAGGCTCTGACATAGTGTATTCAAACACTTTCGGTGCAAACACGTATAAGCTCAAGGACAGCGGGTATTCTGTGGAGCAAATTATAAAAAGCGGTATTTCAAATGCAAAAAATGCCGTTAAGGGTACTGAGTGTCTGGTGGCTCTTGATATAGGTCCCATAGGTCAGCTTTTGGAACCCGCAGGTTCTTTGAGTTTTGACGACACTTACGGATATTTTAAGGAGCAGATTGTTGCGGGAAACGACGCCGATGTGATTGTTTTTGAAACAATGACGGATCTTTATGAGCTAAAGGCGGCTGTGCTTGCGGCAAAGGAAAACAGCTCAAAACCCGTTATCGCAACGATGACATTTGAGAGAAACGGCAGAACCTTTACAGGCGTTTCCCCCGCGGCGCAGGCTGTAACGCTGAGCGGGCTCGGAGTTGACGCTTTGGGCGTAAACTGCTCGCTCGGTCCCGATGAGCTTGAGGGAGTTGTAAGCGAAATTTCAAAATATACTGATTTGCCGATAGTTATAAAGGCAAATGCGGGACTTCCTGACCCCAACAGCAATGAGTATGATATTTTGCCCGACAAATTTGCTGAGTGTGTTGCTTCGCTATTAAAATACGGTGTAAAAATAATAGGCGGCTGCTGCGGCACAACTCCCGAATACATCAAGGAAATAAAGAAAGTGCTTGAGCACGAGCATTATCAGCCGCAGAAAAAGAGTGTTGACACAACTGTTTGCAGCGCAAGTACGGTAGTTGAGATTAATTCTCCCAGAATTATAGGAGAGAGAATAAATCCAACGGGCAAAAAGCTGTTTAAGCAGGCGCTTGTTGACAATAATATTGATTACATTCTCACGCAGGCACTCAGCCAGACGGGCGCAGGTGCCGAAATTCTTGATGTCAATGTCGGTCATCCCGAAATTGACGAAAAGAAAATGATGGTTAGGGTTATAAAGGCGATACAGAGCGTGTGTGATGCCCCGCTACAGATTGATTCGACTAAGCCCGATGTGCTTGACGCCGGACTGCGTTATTACAACGGAAAACCTATTGTAAACTCCGTAAACGGTGAGGAAAAAAGTCTGAGTGAGGTTTTGCCTCTTGTAAAAAAATACGGTGCGTCCGTGGTGGGACTTACCCTTGATGAAAACGGCATTCCCAAAACAGCCGAGGGCAGGTTTGAAATTGCTGAGAGGATTGTAAATCGTGCCGAAGAGCTCGGAATAGACAGGCGTGATGTCTATATTGACTGCCTTACTCTTACGGTTTCCGCAGAGCAGGACGCCTGCCGTGAAACGCTGAGGGCTCTTCACAGGGTAAAAACCGAGCTTGGCTGCAAAACCTGTCTGGGAGTTTCAAATATTTCGTTTGGTTTGCCCAATCGTGAGCTTGTAAACAGCACTTTTTTGACAATGGCTCTTGAGGAGGGACTTGACCTCCCCATTATCAATCCGAATGCCGAGGTTATGACGGGCGCCGTTCGTGCGTATAGGGTGCTGACGGGAACAGACAAAAACTCGCTTGAGTTTATTTCTGCTTACGGCAATGCTGTAAAGCCCGCCGTTAAGGAAAATTCGGAGATTGACATATTTACAGCCGTTTATAACGGACTGAAAAGCGAGGGTGCTTCTATTACTGAAAAGCTGCTTGAAAGCATGGACGCAATGCAGATAGTAAATGAAATGCTGATTCCTGCACTCGACAGGGTGGGGGATGATTTTGAGAAAAACAAAATCTTTCTTCCTCAGCTTATTCAAAGTGCAAATGCCGCGCAGGAGTGCTTTGAGGTTATTAAAAAACATATATCAAAAACAAGCGGTTCGCCTGTGAGCCGAGGCAAAATAATCCTTGCTACAGTAAAGGGCGATATTCACGATATAGGAAAGAATATTGTAAAGGTTTTGCTTGACAATTACGGTTACACTGTTGTGGATCTCGGCAGAGATGTTGACCCTCAGCTTATAGTGGATACTGCCGTCGAGCAGAATATAAAAATGATTGGACTTTCCGCCCTTATGACGACAACGCTCAAGAGTATGGAAGACACAATTAAGCTTATAAGAGAAAGAAAAGAACTGCAAAACTCCGACGGCACAAGCAAGTGCGTTGTTTTTGTGGGCGGTGCAGTTCTTACAAAAGATTATGCTATGAAAATCGGCGCCGATTATTACTGCAAAGACGCAAAAGAAAGCGTCGATACGGCAAAATCGGTACTTGGGTAGTCGGTTTCAGTTTATGTTAACTACCGTGATTTCGGGGCAGTTGTTCATCCTCAAAACGGGATAGGCGTCGCCCAAACCTGCGGATATTATCATTTTTGTGCCGTTTAGGTCAAATTCACCTTTATCATATTCTGGGAAGAACCCTTGATTTGGGGCGAACAAACCTCCGACAAACGGAATTTGTATAAGCCCTCCGTGGGTGTGACCGCACATAATTAAGTCAATATTGCAGTCTTGTGTTATGTCGCTTAGGTATTCGGGCTGATGATTAAGCAGAATTGAAAAGCAGTTTTTTGAGCGTGCATTAAAGTCTTCCCAGAAATACCTTTCTTCGGTGTCAAATTCAGGGGCGTTAAATTCGTAATAGGGAAAATCAGACATTCCGCCGAGCAAGATTTCTGCGCCGTTTATGTCAAGGGTGACAGATTCGTTGTCAAGCAGCTTTGCGCCTGTGGAATTGATGTCTTTTTTAAAGTCAATTTGTTCTGAAAGCATTAATTCGTGGTTGCCAAGCACACAGTAGGTGGGAGCCGTTTTTGCAAGGTTTTGTAAAAGCTCTTTCATAACACCGTCGTCAGCGGAGTACTTGTTTACCATATCACCGCCGACGGCGATAAAATCGGGGGATTGTTCCTTGATTTTTGATATTAGGTCAAGGTTATTTTCTCCGTACTCCTTGTTGTGGAGGTCTGATATAAATACAAATTTAATTTGGGCATCGGTTTTATCCGATTTCAAAGAGTACCTTTGAATTGTTAACGTATTGGAACAGTAAAGTCCGTATATGAGCGTTAAAACAAGCAAAACGGCAATAATTATTAAAATAATTTTTTTGGGTTTGAGTATTTTTTTCATTGTTTTACCTCGTTTTTAATAAACGAATTTATTTGCGGTTAAACATATTTTAAATTAAAAGCCTTGTTTTTGTCAAACTGTTGCTGTATAAATTGTCAGTAATCGTTCAAAAAACTCAAAGATATTGATATTTATTCGTGTATGTGGTATAATTTTATATAAATATTGGATTTTTTTAATATTTTTTATACAGAGGTGTGTGTTTTGGAGCTTGGTATTCGAAATAAAAAAGTACTGATTGTCGGAGCAAGCAAGGGAATAGGCAGAGGAATTGCCAATGCGTTTGCAGGGGAAAAGGCTGATATAGTTGCGATTGCGAGAAGCGAGGACTTGATGGCGGAGGTTAAAAAGGAGTGTCTTAGTCTCGGCTGCCCTTCGTTTGAGTATGTTATCGAGGATATTATGGCTTGTGATACAAAAGCGTTTGCACAAAGCCTTATTGATAAATTCGGCAATTTTGATATTGTTATTCACAATGTAGGAGGCTCGCTTATAAGCAGAGATCCTTTAGGCGGCGCAGAGGACTGGAACTATGCACTCAAGTTTAATGCCGTCGCGTCCATAGATATGAACAGCGTGCTTATTCCGCCCATGATTGAAAAGGGCTGGGGCAGAGTTGTGCAGATTTCGTCTATTTCGGCAGTAATGCTGAGAGGAAACCCTCTTTACGCATCTGCCAAGGCTTTTTTGAATGCGTATGTAACGACTGTAGGCCGTGCACTTGCTCCTAAAGGCGTAGTTTTGAGTGCTGTTGAGCCGGGTGCCGTTGCGTTTGAGGGAAGCTATTGGGATAAATTTGTAAAAGAGGGTCATCCCCGTGTAGAGGACTTTTTGAGGCATCATCAGGCAATAAACAGATTCGGCACGCCTAAGGAAATTGCGGATGTCGTGCTGTTTATGGCAAGTGAGCTTTCTTCCTTTATGCCGGGTGCGGTAATCCCTGTTGACGGAGCAAATATGTAATTTTTTGGAGTTGTAAGTATGAAAAGACTTTTTGATATTGTAGCAAGCGGATTCGGACTTATACTGCTTTCTCCTATTTTTTTGATATTGTCAATTATGATTGTTACCGACAGTCCCGGAGGAGTTTTTTTCAGAGGCCCCAGAGTAGGCAAAAACGGAAAAACTTTTAGGATATTCAAATTTCGCTCTATGGTTAAGGACTGTGAGGGAAAGGGAAAGTGGAATGTCGGCGACAATGACGACAGAATCACACGCACGGGTCATTTTTTGAGAAAAACAAAGCTTGATGAAATCCCTCAGCTCATAAATGTTTTTATCGGTGATATGAGCTTTGTAGGACCCCGTCCCGAACTTAGGTATTATGTTGATATGTACACCGAAGAGGAAAAGAAAATACTTGATTTGAAGCCGGGAATTACAGACTATGCGAGTATGGCGAACATTGCCCAGTTTGAAACCTTTACAAAGGCGGTTGACCCCGATGTTGCATATCTTAAATACATAAGACCGCTAAAGCTAAAGCTTCAGCTTTTTTACAGGGAACATCATTCGTTTTTCGGTGATATAAGGCTTATCTTTTGGACAGTATATAAAGTACTTACTCACTCCGATAAAGTGCCTGCAGAGATAATTCCTATTATCAAAGAGCATAACGAATATGTTAAAAATTTAAATTCAGAAAATGAGGATTTTGCAACGGCATAAGTTTGCAAGCCTTGTTTGGAGTCGTTTATAGATGTTAATTTACTGGTCAATGCTTTTGTGGGTGCCTCTGGTTTATATATTTTACTCTTTGGCTCACAAAGAAGAGGTTATGCTCACGGAATATAATATACAGCAGGGTATTCAGAAAAAAATACCTATCGTTTACGCGATTATTGTTTTCGGGTATTTTATTTTTTGGATAGGCATGCGAAAGTATGTTGCTGACACGACTGCGTATATAGGTATGTTTAACGGTGTACCCGCAAATTTTTCCCAGGCGTGGAGTGAGATAGACTGGGAGGGCAAAAACCCCGGTTTTGATATTTTTAATATCATTTTTAAATGCTTTATTTCTCAGGATTCGCAAATTTGGCTCATGGCGATTGCCGCTATTACAGGCGTATGTGTCATGGTTGTTCTGAGAAAGTACTCATGTGATTTCTTTTACAGCTCATTTTTGTTTATGACGCTTCTGACTTATACTTGGATGATAAACGGTATGCGTCAGTTCATTTGTGTTGCGATACTGTTTTTGTGTTGTAACCTGATAGTTGAAGGCAAATTTATAAAATTTACAATTCTTGTGCTGATTCTCGCAACTTTTCACCTTACTGCTCTTTTGATGATTCCTATATATTTTGTTGCGAGGAGCAGACCGTGGGACAAAAAGATTATATTCTTTATTGTTGCGATAATACTGATATGCGTGTTTGCCGAACCCTTTTTCAGCGGAGTTGACAGCGCGTTGGGAAATACTGCGTATGCAGGTGCGACATCGCAGTTTGAAGAAGATGACGGAGTTCATCCGCTTAAGTTTTTGTTTGCGGCAATACCGCCGTTTGTCGCCTATTGGAAACGGGAAATGTTAATTCCTTACTATGAGAAAAACAAGCTTCTGCCCATATGCATAAATATGTCGCTTATTGCCGCTTCTCTCTACTTTGTAGGAATATTTACAAGCGGTATCTTAATAGGAAGACTTCCGATTTATGCGGAAGTATATAATTTGATTTTGATTCCTTACCTGTTTTATATTTGTTTTAAAAAAGAAGAGCGTGTTATTGTAAAGTATATCTTTACCGCTGTTTTGATTTTATATTTCTATTTGCTGTCGGTGAATACAGGTTACCACAGTGACATTACAGGTTATATTTAGTAAGGGAAAAGATATCAATGGAAAAGGCAAGTAAACTTAAATTTATATCGTATGCTTATGCAATAGGTGCAATACTTGTTGTATTGGGTCACTCGACACCCACAGGAGTGTCGGATATGCCGCTTGTTGTGGACAAAATAAGAACATTTATATACAGCTTTCATATGCCTCTGTTCTTTTTTGTGGCAGGATTTTTGTTTAAATATACATCGGACAGAAGAAAAAAACCGTACGGAAGTTTTATAAAAAATAAGGCAGTTAGATTTTTGACCCCGTATTTTGTGCTGTCTGCTGTGGCGATTGTACCTAAGATACTTTTGTCTGCATATGTAAGTGATGACGTTTCATTCAGCTGGTATTATGTTTTTGAAACAATATTTAATCCCAGACTGAATGTTTGGGGGCATTTTTGGTTTTTACCGACTCTGCTTATAATTTATATTGTTTCTTACGCAATTTTAAAATGCTATAACAGTAAATGGATGTTTTCATTGCTGACTGCATTAACTTTTGTCCTTGCCGTGTTTCCTATAAACACAGATTGGCTGGCTGTCAAGGATATATGCAAAGAGCTTGTTTATTTTTGTATCGGCATAGCATCCTGCAATATTATTATACAAAAAAAGGACAGGATTTTTAAATTGCCCGTCGCGTTTGCGGTAACGGCATTTGCAGTAGCTTTTTACATATTTATTTGTCTAAACAATTTTTATTCTGCTGAGATTAACAGAAATATAACAACGGTAGTTATAGCGCTGCCGATGATTTATACGGTGTTGTTTGTTTCCGTTTCGCTTGAGAAGATCGGCTGTAAAATGCTTGATTATCTTGACGGGAAAACTTTTTCAGTTTATATAATTTCATGGCCGTGCCAAGCGGCAACGGAGGTTATTTTAAACAGATTAATGCACTTGCATTGGTATATAACATTGCCCTCGATGTTTGTAATGGGCTTGGCTTTACCGCTGTTGTTTTTGTGGGTGTACAACAAGTTTAAATATCATCCGAAATTTATAAATCTTGTATTTGGAGTAGGTTAGTAAAAGGCTTTAGGAGGAATAAAAATGACGAGCAAAGAACTTGCGTGGCTTATAAGACGCCACGGAATCGAAATGACTTATTTATCGGGAGGCAGTCACATAGGCGCAATACTTTCTGTTGCGGATATTATGGGCGTGCTTTATACCGATATACTGAAATTTGACAGTAAAAATCCCGACTGGGACGGCAGGGACCGCTTTATTTTGAGCAAGGGTCACGCAGGTGCCTCTGTTTATGCCGCAATAGCCGAAAACGGCTTTTTCCCGGTTGAGGAACTGAAAACCCACTATGCGAACGGAAGCAGATTATCGGGTCATGTATCCCATCACCTGCCCGGAATTGATTTTTCTACGGGTTCACTGGGACATGGTTTGCCTGTCGCTGCGGGCAGAGCGCTTGCGGCAAAACAGGACGGTAAATCGTTCCGTTCTTTTGTCGTTATGGGCGACGGAGAATGTAACGAGGGTTCCGTTTGGGAAGCGGCTGAATTCGCAAACCACTTTAAACTTGACAATCTTGTTGCTATTGTTGACCACAATCATATGCAGAGCCTTGACTACTGCAACAATACGCTTGAAGTCGATATGGCAAAGCGTTGGAGCGGCTTTGGCTGGAATGTAATTGAGGTTGACGGACACGATCATGATCAGCTCAGAAACGCTTTAAAAGATACCTCAAATCCCGAGCATAAGCCGACGGTTGTAATTGCTCATACCGTTAAGGGCAAGGGCGTTTCGTTTATGGAAATGGATATACTGTGGCATTACAGATTCCCACATGAGGGCTGGGAGTACAACTGTGCCGTAAATGAGCTGCACAAAACAAAGCCCGAGGGCGTTAGCGACCCCTATACACCTAACGGCTGCCCCGAAATGGAGCCGCATCCTGATAATTGCAGACACACGGTTTGTGAAACATATCATCCGACATATTACACAAGGGAGGTTGAAGAAAGATGAGAGATACAGTAGTCAAAACTTTAATCGAGCTTGGAAAGCAGGATAAAAATATTGAGCTTATTACGGGAGATCTCGGTTTCGGAGTGCTCAAGAGCTTTTGGGAAACCCTGCCCGATCAGTTTGTAAACGCAGGTATTGCGGAGCAGAATATGACGGGCGTTGCGGCAGGTATGGCGCTTGAGGGAAAAAAGGTGTTTACATATTCAATAGGAAACTTCCCGACGCTTCGCTGTCTTGAACAGATTAGAAACGACTGCGCGTATCACAACGCCAATGTCAACATAATCTGCGTCGGAGGCGGTTATGTTTACGGCTCGCTTGGTATGAGCCATCATGCGACAGAGGATATAGCAATTTTGAGGGCACTGCCCGATGTTACGGTTATCTGCCCCGGTGACCCTATAGAGGCGGCGCTTGCAGTTAAAAAGATTGCGAATACGCAGGGCACTTGCTATCTTCGTCTTGGCAGAGGCGGCGAAAAGAATGTTAATACCGTGATTAAGGAATTTGAAATCGGCAAGGCTTACAAGCTCAGAGACGCAAAGGATCTGCCTAAAAAGGCCGCAATTTTCTCAACCGGAGCAATTCTTGAAGAAACATCAAAAGCGTGCGATATGCTTGAAGAGCAGGGAATTGCCGTAGAGCAGTACAGCTTCCCGAGCGTTAAGCCTATTGACAGCGATGTAATAAAGGACTGTGCAGAAAGATTTGAACATATTTTCACGGTTGAAGAACACAATGTTGTAGGCGGCTTCGGTTCGGCTGTTGCGGAGGTGCTTGCTGAATTTGGCGGCAGGGCAAAACTGCACAGAATAGGCATAAGTGATTTTTACTGCATTGAGGTGGGCTCTCAGGCTTATCTCAGAGAGCAGGTAGGAATCAATGCAGACGGTATTGTGAGAAAGGTAAAGGGAGTTTTCGGTGAGTAAGAAAATTTGCTTTGTGGTAACGGTTGCTTTGGCGGCAAAAAACTTTTTGCAATGGTCTTTTGAGGATATGCACAATGCGGGGTACGATATTTCTCTGATCTGCGATATGGATGAGGAATACATAAAGTCACTTCCGGAGTTTGTGCATACATATCCTATGGCTATGGAACGCGGAGTAGATGTACGCGGTATGCAAAGAGCCATAAAACAGATGACCGAAATATTTAAGAGAGAAAAATTTGATATTGTTCAGTATTCAACTCCAAATGCTTCTTTGTATGCGTCGATAGCCGCCAAAAAAGCTAAAATTCCCGTAAGGCTTTACTGCCAGTGGGGAATGGTTTACCTTGGTTTTAGCGGGATAAAAAAATCAATTTTCAAATTTATTGAAAAATATACCTGCAAAAATTCTACCGATGTTCAGCCCGACAGCAAGGGCAACCTTGATTTTTGCAGAGAAAACGGATTTTATTCGGAGAAAAAAAGCCGAATTGTCTGGAACGGCTGTGCAAACGGCTTAAATGTAAGCAAGTTTGACCTTTCAAAAAAGGACGGGTACAGAGCGGAAATCAGAAAAAAGTATGGATTTTCCGACAGCGATATTGTGCTGGGCTTTTTGGGCAGAATCGGCAGAGATAAGGGCTTTAACGAGTTAATGATTGCTTTTAAACAGCTAAAAGAGAAATATCCTTTTGTTAAGCTTTTGTATGTCGGCTACAACGAGAAGCCCGATACGGTGGATCAGGATTTGCTCAGGTATTTTGACGACTGCGAGGATATAATTTCCACAAACGGCTGGGTTGACGATCCGCAGAGATACCTTTCGGCAATGGATATATTTATGTTCCCAAGCTATCGGGAGGGCTTTGGCAATGTTGTTATCGAAGCCGAGGCGATGGCTGTTCCTGTTGTTGTTTCGGATATTCCGGGGCCGCAAAACGGTATGGTTGACGGCGTTACGGGCTTCAAGGTTCCCGCAAGAGAGGTTTTGCCGCTTGTGGAGAAAACCTCCGTTTTGATTGAGGACGATGCGTTAAGAGAGCAGTTTGGCAAAGCGGGAGCGAAATTTGTCGTTGATAATTTTGACAGCAGGGTGCTGATAAAAAAGATAATAGAAAACAGAGATTGGCTAATAAAACGCAGCAGGGGTGAGTGTGATGAATAAAACTCCTTTGGTGTCGGTGCTTATGGCAATTTATAATTGCGAGGGCACGCTTGAAGAGGCAGTTGACTGTATCATAAATCAGACCTATGTAAACTGGGAGCTGATAATGATTGACGACTGCTCATCGGACGGCACCTATCAAAAGGCTTGTGATATTGCAAAAAAGGACAGCCGTATTAGGGTGTACAAAAACGAGAAAAATCTTACTCTTGCCCCCACTCTTAACAGATGTATTGAAAAGGCAAACGGAGAGTACACGGCAAGAATGGACGGCGACGATGTCTGTGACCTTACAAGGTTTGAAAAAGAGGTTGCCGTTTTAAACGAGCATCCCGAATTTGCTGTTGTAAGTTGTCTTATGAATATGTATGACGACGGCGGAATATATGCAAAGGTTGGATTTCCCGAATATCCGCAGAAGACTGATTTTGCAAACAACAGCCCCATTTGCCATGCAGGCTGTATGATGAGAAAAAGCGTTTTAAACGAGCTTGGCGGATACAGCAATTCGCCGAAGGTTGAGCGAATAGAAGATTATGATCTGTGGATAAGACTGTATGAGGCAGGCTATAAGGCGTATAACATACAGGAATATCTTTATGATATGCGTAACGACAGAAACGCAATTAAGAGAAAAAAGTATAAATTCAGAATCACTGAATACCGCCTTAAAAAGGATATGTGTAAGAAATTTAAGCTTCCTTTCAAGTATAGAATTCACTCATATAAGCCTCTTATATTGGGGCTTGTTCCGTCGGCGGTGTATAAAATGCTTCAGACAAAAAGATATAAAGGATAGTAAGATGCAAAAAGTATTATTTTTTATTCCTACGCTTGCACACGGCGGGGCGGAAAAGGTGCTTGTAAATCTTGTAAATAATATGGATAAGAGCAAGTTTGACATTACCGTTATGACGCTGTTTGGCGGGGGGGTAAACGAGCAGTTTTTAAACAAAGATATAAAATACATATATTGTTTTAGAAAAACATTTAGGGCAAACAGCCAGATTTTTAAGTTGTTTTCTGCAAAACAACTCTACAAAAAGTTTATAAAAGACCATTATGATGTTATAGTGTCCTATCTTGAGGGGCCTACGGCAAGAATAGTAAGCGGCTGTAATGATAAGGATACAAAGCTTGTGAGCTGGATACATATTGAACAGCATACACGAAAAACAGCATCATATGCTTTTAGAAGCTATAAAGAGGCAAAACTTTGCTATGGAAAATATGATAAAATAGTCTGTGTTTCAGAATTTGTAAAGAGAGATTTTTTGAGTATTTTCGATAATATTAAAGATATAGACGTTTTATATAATACCAATGAAACAAGTCAAATTCTGGAAAAGTCAAATGAACCAATTGCTGAAAATATATTTAATAGTGATGAAATTAATATTTGTGTAGTCGGCAAGGTGTCAGTGCGAAAAGGCTGCGACAGGATAGTAAGGATTCAGAAAAAACTAATTGATGACGGTATAAAATCACATATTTATTTTTTGGGAGTCGGACCTGACGAGAAAGAGGTTAAGAATTTTGTGAAAGAAAACAACTTGGAAAAAAGTGTTACTTTGTTAGGATATCAAACAAATCCGTATAAGTATGTAAAAAAATCCGACTTGTTTATTTGTGCGTCATTATCAGAAGGTTTCAGCACTGCTGCGACGGAAGCTTTGATTGTCGGAACTCCTGTTGTGACGGTGGATGTATCAGGGATGAAAGAAATGCTGGGAGAAAACGACGAATACGGAATTGTGACGGAAAACAGTGAGGACGCACTGTATGAGGGTATTAAAAAAATGCTTACAACGCCCGATATGCTCAGTGATTACTCAAAGAGAGCGAAAGATAGAGGCAAGGCGTTCAGCACGAAAAAAACCACAAAGGCAGTCGAAGAAATGTTGATGGAGTTATGATTTATGAAACACGGTTTTTACTTCAGATTTTATAAGATTTTGCATAATGAGGTGCTTTGCTGTCTGCTCTCAAGCTTTGTGTATTTTTTATACTGCTGCAAATTTTATTTTACTAAGATTTTCAGCAAAAAAAAAGCGGCAGAGCTTACATATGACGAGGCGTTAAAGACAGTAAACGAGGCTTATCCCATGCCTGTCTGCAAGCCGGAGTACAACAACCCCGAAAGGGACGAAAACATAGATTTATCCGTTGTTATACCTGTTTATAATTATGCGGAAATACTTGAAGACAACATAAAATCTATACTAAATCAAAAAACCTCATACAATTACGAGGTTATTTTCGTTGACGACGGCTCAACGGACGGAGCAAGAGATATACTGAAAAAATACGAAAACCACCCCAAGGTTAAATTGATTTTTAAGGAGAACGGCGGCATAGGGTCTGCCAGAAACACGGGTATTGACGCTTCTTCGGGCAGATACCTTATGTTTGTAGACTGTGACGATACCGTTCACGACGACATAGTCGAAACCTTGATGAGTGAAGCCTATAAAAATGACTGCGATATGGTGATGGCGGGTCACAATCTTGTAAAAGAAAAAAACGGACAGGTAATAAGCATTATTCCGAATGTGTATCCGCAGAAAAATCTTATCGGGTACAAAAACGGCGACGAGATTATGAACTTTGCGGGATTGCCGTGGGCAAAGGTTTATAAGAGGGAATTGTGGGACGATGTGAGATTTTTCCCGGGATATTGGTACGAGGACACAATAATTCAGTTTTTGATATTCCCTAAATGCAAAAAATTTTCTTATATTCCCAAAATTGTTTATGAATACAAATGGTACGAAAAGAATTTTTCGCATATACAGGGCAACTCTGCCAATATTCGTACTATTGAAAGATATTGGCTGTTAGTAGAAATTATAAATCGTTACAAGGAAAATTCAAAGGTTGATTTGTCGAATGACAAGGTGTTTTACACTTTATTGCTTAGACATATCAGCACATATTATTACTCGCTGATTAAAGATTTTGATCAAAAATTGGTAGAGGCTTTGTTTGTGTGTGCAAGACAGTTGTTTTTTGAATATAAACCAAAAGATAAGGTGAAACTTCCGTATGTTTTAAGACAGACAGAAAAAGCTTTTGACAAAAACGATATGGAACTTTGGAAACTGTCGAGTTTGTATCAGTAAAGAGGTGATATATAATGAATGGTTTAATTTCTCTTGTTTCAGTTTATAACAATGATGAATTACTAAATGAAATGATTGTATCTTTAAGTAAGCAAAAAGATATTGAAGTTGAACGAATATTTTTAGACAACAAAAACGGAAAATTTTCATCAGCCGCAAAAGCGTTAAATTACGGTATAGACCATTCCACAGGCGAAGTACTTGTGTTTTTACATCAGGATATAGAATTTTTAGATTCATATGTTTTAAAAAATATATATGATTTTGTTATTGATAATAAAGATAAAATTGTCGGTGCTGCAGGTGTGAAAAGTAAAGAAACAGACAAAACATCGCAGGTTTTTTCAGCAATGTGCGAAGGTGAAGGAAAAAGCAGATATACTACGCTTAATGTTCCTACAAGGGCTTTTGTTTTAGACGAATGTTTAATAGCTTGTCACAGAGATTGCTTTAAAAAAATACGATTTGATGAAGAACTATGTGACGGTTGGCATTTGTACGGAGCGGATTTGTGTTTACAGGCTATTAATTTTGCGGGATTTTCTGTATATGTTTTGCCAATGAATATTTATCATAAATCACATGGAAATGCGGATAAGTCTTATTTTAAAACTCAAAACAAGTTGGCGAGGAAGTACAGAAAGTATAACAATATCATAAATACTACAAATAGTTATGTTTATACAAATAGAATAAAAAGATTATTGCAAAATTTATACAGAAAGGTAAAGTATAACCAGTAATGGATAGACAAAAGCTTATTTCGGTTGTTATTCCTGCGTATAACGCACAAAATACCATAAAAAGGTGTGTTGACAGCGTAAGAAAGCAAACTTATACTAATATTGAGATACTTGTTGTGAATGACGGCTCCACTGACGATACAGGAGAAGTCGTAAATAAAATCAGTTCGGATGACAGCAGAGTAAAATTAATCACTGTGCCAAACGGCGGAGTATCCCGTGCACGAAATATCGGTATTGACAAAGCGGCGGGGGATTATATAGCTTTTCTGGATTCGGACGACACGATTGAATCTGAAATGTACAGCTTCCTTATGTCGCTTGCCGTTGAGTACAATGTAAAGATTGCACATTGCAGTTATGCTAATGTTGACGAGGGCGGCAACAGATCCGTTGTAGGCGATACGGGGAAAATTTTGGTGCAAAACCGTGACGAAGCACTTGAGTGTTTACTGCTGGGAAAGTATTTTACGGGCGGACTTTGGAATAAGCTTTATTCGTCATATTTGTTTAAAAATGTTAGGCTTGATGAAAGTATAAAGTTTAACGAAGATGTTTTATTTAATGTGGAGTTGTTTTTGCAGACAGACAAAAGTGTATATTCCGACAGGGCACTGTACAACTATTACGCGAATCCGCAAAGTGCAACTCATTCGGCGAGAGGATATTTAAATAATGAACAGTGTACATATGCTTCGGAAAAAATGTATGAGCTTTGTAAGGGTGAAGCTTTTGAAGAAGCGGCATACAGCCGTATGGTATTAAATTATTTGCTGCTTTATTCGGCTTATGTTTTTTCGGGGCTTAACAGAAAAGATTCAAGAATATTACAGACGCGAAAAAAGCTGAAATTTTATTATAAAAGCAATGCAATAAAGGGAAGAAACAACAGGATTAAGGCGTTTGCACTTTTGTATTGCAGACCGTTTTACAAGTTTGGTTATAAATTATACGATAAAATCAGGGTTAAGAAGCTTGACCCGGAGCAGTAGGTGAAATGATGAATCCGACAATATCAGTTATTGTGCCGATTTACAAGGTTGAAAAGTACCTTGACAAATGCATAAACAGCATAATAAATCAGACCTATAAAAATCTTGAAATAATCCTCGTTGACGACGGATCGCCCGATAAATGCCCGCAAATATGCGATGAGTACTCAAAAAAAGACGGCAGGATTAAGGTGATTCATAAGCCGAACGGAGGACTTTCTGACGCGAGAAATGCAGGTATGAAGATTGCGTCGGGAGAGTATATTTCGTTTATTGACAGTGATGACTATGTAAGCGATGATTTTATAGAAACACTGTATGATGTTATGAAAAGTGAAAAAAGCGATATTGTCGAGTGTGAAACGATAAAATTTTGCGACGGAGAGGTTGCTAAAGCAGCTCAAGAAGAATTTAATACTCTGACGGTGAAAACCGAAGAGGGATTAAAAATGCTTATTGCGGAAAACGGCTTTCATCAGCATGTTTGGAATAAGCTTTATAGAGCAGAGATTGTCAAAGGGGTTTACTTTGAAAAGGGAAAGCTTAACGAAGATGAGTTTTGGACATATCAAATTTTCGGTAAAGCGAAAAAAATTTCTAAAATAAATAAGCCGATGTATTATTATCTCCAACAAAGGAGCACGAGTATTATGGGAAATATTTTCGGTATGCGAAGGCTTGACGCGTTGGAGGCTAAAGAACAGCGGCAAAAATATATTGAAAAATATTTTCCCGATGTAGCTGTGCAGTCGAAAATTGATTTGTTTGGAACCTGTATTTTTATGTGTCAGTCTGCTATGCGTTTTATGGAAGGAAATGAAAAGCGTAAGGCTGTCACAATAATCAAAGAGCAGGCAGGCAAGTGCCGGCTTACAAGAAGCGAACTTGAAAAAATACAGGGGAAAAACAGGTTTTGGTTTGGTTTTGCAAACAAGTTTTTTGTTTTGTGCTGTAAGGTAAGAAGTGTAACAGGAATCGGATTCTAAGGGAAAATATATGAAAAAAATATTAATTTTTAAGAGAATTGATATATGGAATATAACAAACTACAATAGCATACATAAAAAGTTTGGAAACATCTGCCCTAATTTCGGAAACAAGCTGTGGTATCAAGGTATTATTTCGGAGATTTCAACGCCTGATAATGTTCTGGAATACTACGACTATAGTATGAATCCTGAAGAAATTAATGAAAAATTGTGCGATTTGTGCAGAGATATAGGTGAAGTATCAAAAGAGTTTATTACAGCAGTTTATGAAACGGGCGGACACTTTGCACTCAGAGGTTATGAAACTGCTCGGTTCTTTGGACAATTAGGATATAAAAATCCCGCGGTTGTGGGCTGCCCATCGCTGTTTCAATGCGGAAGAAGATTAAATATTACCAAGAAAGCCGTTCATAAAGAACGATTTAAGCCTGCAGTAAACGGCAGTGTTGATATTGCCTTTGATGCTATGAATGGGTATGACAACAGTGTTTACTACGATCAGGATCTTTATGCGAATCTGCTGTACAATCGTGATTATTACGATAACTGTACTAACCAATTAAAAAAAGTAAAGAAGATAATAAATTATGATAACAGTGATTTTGTTCTTTCACGACTGATCAGTGAGGGTCGAATAAAGTTAATTGCAGATATGTGGGACTGGAGAAACAGTTTGATATCGGAAGATTTTTCGATGTCGTTCGGAACTCGGATTCACGGCAATATTATGGCTTTGCTTTCAGGTGTGCCCGCAATTATAGTTCCGCTTGATATAAGGGTTAGGGAAATGGCAGAGTTTTATGAAATACCGCATATTCCGATAGATGATGTAAGGCAGAACAAGAATTTGAATCTGTTTGATCTGTTTGAAAAGTTGGATTATACTGAGTTTAACAAATCGTTTGGAGAAAAATATTATGCATTCCAAAGTTTTTTGATAGAATGCGGAGTAATAGAAAATCAAATGAACAGTGATAATGTGTTCTTTAAACACCAAAGTTCGTTTGATGAAAAATTTATAAACCAAGACAGTATTGAGCTTGCACGCTATATTTTAAAACATAAAAAGCTGTGCATGATGATAAAGCATTTTTCTAAGCTGAAAAATACCGTAAAAAGGTGAGTTGAATGAAAATTGTTGTTCCGACCGTGAGTGTAATAGTTCCCGTTTATAAAGCGGAGAAATATTTAAGCAAATGCATAGACAGTATATTAAGTCAGACATATGGGGAATTTGAGCTTATTTTAATTGACGACGGATCGCCTGACGGCTGCGGAAAAATATGTGATAATTATGCTAAACGGGACA
>CALYBM010000012.1 GCA_944412525.1 uncultured Ruminococcus sp.
GTTCGGTCCGCGTAAAATCTCAACGCTGTCCATTTCTTCAACGGGAGCGGGCTCTATAATCATGTTATCGTTAATGAGGAATTTTTCGGGCATTTCAATTTCTGCCGCGTCGCCGAGAGTTCTCGGATCGGTAAATACTCCGTTTATGGCCGAAACAGCGGCTGTTTCGGGAGAAACAAGGTAAATTTGACCGTCGGCAGTACCGCTTCTGCCTTCAAAGTTACGGTTAAAGGTTCTAAGCGAAATTCCGTGACTGTTGGGGGACTGACCCATACCGATACACGGACCGCACGCACTTTCAAGAATACGGGCACCTGCCGCAATCATATCGCCGAGAGCACCGTTTAGTGCGAGCATATTAAATACCTGCTTACTTCCGGGAGCGATAGCAAGGGATACATTGTCGGCAACCTTTTTGCCTTTGAGAATATAAGCCACTCTCATAAGATCAAGATAGCTTGAGTTTGTGCATGATCCGATACAAACCTGATCAATTTTCTTGCCCTCAAGTTCTTTTATCGGCTTTACATTGTCGGGAGAGTGAGGACAAGCCGCAAGAGGCTCAAGCTCTGAAAGGTTAATTTCGATAACCTCATCATATACTGCGTCAGCGTCGGCTGAAAGCTCTCTGTAGTCCTCCTCACGACCCTGCGCCTTGAGAAATTCTCTTGTAATTTCATCCGAGGGGAACACGGAAGTAGTTGCACCGAGCTCCGCACCCATATTGGTGATGGTAGCTCTTTCAGGAACAGTAAGGGTTTTAACTCCTTCTCCGCCGTATTCAACGATTTTTCCTACGCCGCCTTTAACGCTCATAACACGCAAAACAGCGAGAATAATATCTTTGGCGGATACCCAGGGACTTAACTTGCCTGTAAGGTTAACTCTTACCATTTTGGGCATTGTAATATAGTAAGCTCCGCCGCCCATAGCAACCGCAACATCAAGACCGCCCGCACCGATTGCAAGCATACCTATGCCGCCGCCTGTCGGCGTGTGGCTGTCAGAGCCGATAAGAGTTTTGCCGGGTTTTCCGAATCTTTCAAGATGAACCTGGTGGCAGATACCGTTGCCGGGACGGGAAAAATAAATGCCGTGCTTTTTGCACACCGACTGAATAAATCTGTGGTCGTCAGCATTTTCAAAGCCTGTCTGAAGTGTGTTGTGGTCGATATAAGCAACGCTTTTCTCTGTTTTAACTCTCGGAATACCCATAGCCTCGTATTCGATATATGCCATAGTACCTGTTGCGTCCTGCGTGAGAGTCTGGTCAATTTTAAGACCGATATCGTTACCAACTGCCATTTCGCCGCATACAAGATGCTCTTTGATTATTTTCTGCGCAATTGTATAACCCATAGTATTACCTCCTGAAATAAAGTGCAAATTTACTCTGTGCCCAAAAACACAAAATACTGTGTTAATTATATAACAATCTTCTATTATTGTAAAGAAAAATTTGTTTTAAAAATGCAAATGCAGTTTTTTTGTTCTAAAAAGCTTTATATTGGGAAAATGTTTCAAAATAAATTGCATATTGCCTTAAAAGGTGATGAAAAATATAAATTGAAATTTGTAAAATGCAGTGATATAATATTATGATGAGTAGAGTATGTGAAGAATAAAGAAACAGAGGGATTGTATGGACATAAGAGAAGATATAAGAAATATTGCGATTATAGCACATGTTGACCACGGCAAAACTACTTTGGTTGACCAGCTTTTGAAACAGAGCGGTGTTTTCAGAGCAAACGAAAATGTAGAAGATCGAGTAATGGACTCAAACGACCTTGAGCGTGAAAGAGGCATTACGATTTTGTCAAAGCCCACCGCTGTAATGTATAACGGAATAAAGATTAATATTGTAGATACACCGGGTCATGCCGATTTCGGCGGAGAGGTTGAGCGTATTTTGCAAATGGTTGACGGCGTTGTGTTGCTTGTTGACGCATTTGAAGGATGTATGCCGCAGACAAGATTTGTTCTTAAAAAAGCTCTTGCACTCGGCAAAAAGCCCCTTGTGGTGCTTAACAAAATTGACCGTTCGGGTGCGCGCCCCGACGAGGTTGTGGATGAAGTGCTTGACCTCTTCATTGAGCTTGGGGCAGATGAGGACCAGCTCGAATTCCCCGTGATTTACGCTTCGGCACGCGACGGATATGCGGGTTTGGATTACAACAACCTTGCAAGTGATATGAAACCGCTGTTTGACGCAATAGTAAATGAAATCCCCGCGCCTACGGGTGATATGAACGGAGGACTTCAGATACTTATTTCAAATATTGATTCCGATAAGTTTGTGGGACGAATAGGCGTCGGAAGAGTTGAAAGAGGCAGTGTGAAACACGGACAGAGCGCGGTTTTGTGCCACACAGACGGAACGACCCAAAATGTAAGAATCGCCAAACTTTATCAGTTTGAGGGACTTAAACGAGTTGAGTGCGATGAAGCAAAGCTCGGCGATCTCATATGTATCAGCGGCGTACAGGATATAAATATCGGCGAGACAATTTGTTCTCCCGACTGTGTAGAGCCTCTGCCGTTTGTAAAGATTGACGAGCCTACCGTTTCAATGAATTTTATGGTAAACAATTCTCCTTTTGCAGGACAAGAGGGCAAGTATGTTACTTCCAGAAATCTTCGTGACAGGCTTTTTAAGGAGATAGAAACCAATGTGGCTTTGCGTGTAGAAGAAACTGACAGCGCAGACACATTTAAGGTGTCGGGCAGGGGAGAGCTTCACCTTTCAATTCTTATAGAAACGATGCGCCGCCAAAATTATGAATTTCAGGTATCTCGTCCGCAGGTTATTACAAAAACAATCGACGGCAAGCTTTATGAGCCTATTGAGTTTTTAATCATCGAGGTTCCCGATTCCTATGTAGGAGCAGTTATGGAAAAACTCGGCTCACGAAAGGCAGAACTTGTAAATATGGGCACTCGTGACGGCGGCGTTACGCATATTGAATTCCGAATCCCCGCAAGGGGACTTATGGGTTACCGCCCAGAGTTTTTGACTGATACCAACGGTAACGGTATTATGAACCATGTTTTCGACGGATACGAGCCTTTTAAGGGCGAGATTGTTACCCGTCACCAGGGCTCACTCATAGCGTTTGAAACAGGTGAATCGGTGACATACGGCTTGTATGCCGCTCAGGAGAGGGGCAGACTGTTTATAGGTGCAGGCGTTCCCGTGTATGAGGGAATGATTGTGGGAGCAAGCCCTAAATCAGAGGATATTACGGTTAATGTCTGCAAGAAAAAGCACATTACAAATACCCGTGCGTCAGGTTCCGACGACGCACTCAAGCTTACGCCTCCCACCCAGATGTCACTTGAGCAGTGCCTTGAGTTTATTGCCGATGATGAGCTTGTCGAGGTAACTCCTAAGAGCATAAGAATGCGTAAACGCATACTTTCAAAAGAACAGCGTATGAAACAGGCATTTCGTAAAAAATAATGAGTTTTGTAATACTTGATTTAGAATGGAACGGCTCATACAGCAAAGTTCTGCACCGATTTGTAAACGAAATAATTGAATTCGGTGCAGTTAAGGTTGACGATGAGTTTAATATTACCGATAAATTTTCCGTGCTTATAAAGCCTCAAATAGGCAAAAAGTTGAGCGGGAAGGTTCATGAGCTGACTAAAATTACAAACGAGGAGCTTTTTGAAAAAGGAATTCCGTTTCTTGACGCGGTAAACAAATTTACCCGATTTTCCGATGGCAGCATTTTGATGACATGGAGCACTTCGGATATTCATGCTTTGATTGAAAATTACAGCTATTTTACAGGTGACTGCCGCTTGCCTTTTTTGCAAAAATACTGTAATTTACAGGCGTATTGCGAAAGCTGTCTTAATATAGCCAAGTCCTCAGGTCAGCTCGGTTTGTCAACCTGTGCAGAGCTTTTGGAAATTGAATTTTCCCAAGAGGATCAGCACCGTGCTTTTTCAGACGCAGAGCTAAGCCTTAAATGTCTTAAAAAGCTTCGTGATAAAAAACCGCTTGACGGATTTATTGTCGATGCAGGCAAAAATAATTTTTATGAAAAAATAACATATAAAACCCGTTTCATAACCGATATAAACAGTGATGAAATTGATAAAAAACAAATGAGATTCAAGTGCGATGTCTGCGGCAGGCGTGCAAGGAGAACAAGCAAGTGGAAACTTCACAACAAAAGTTTTTCCGCCGAGTTTTTCTGCAAGCATTGCGGCAAAACCTTTATCGGCAGGATTTCGTTTAAAAAGAAATTCGACTGTATCGAAATAAAAAAGAAAACCGTAGAAAAGCGAGAAAGAATAAAGGGTAATAACAACAGTGAGGCTGTTTCTCACAATATAGTTTTAAAAACACAGAAAGACCGCAGTACATAAAGCACTGCGGTCTTTAGTTATGTTTGTTTTATTTTTTATGAAAGTCCTGTCAGACGCCTCTGAATAAGAGTAGCGTCCAAGATGTTAATAACTCCGTTTTTGTCCACATCTGCTGCTTCGAGCTGTTTATCGGAAAGAGTTATTAAAAAGGCACAATATTTTTGGATAGCTGTTGAATCATTTATAGAAACAACACCGTCGCCGTCAACATCACCGTCAATTAATTTTTCGGCGTCGTTGGTATATGCCTTGACAACTGCGTTTCCGATTTTGTAATTTAATACTGTAGTTGAAGAATCAATCTTGTTCCATTGACCGTTTTCATAATATGAAGACTGGTTTTCCGAAACATCAATTACATTGTTGCCGCCTATATTTGTTTCACAGGCAAGTATTGAATATTCTTCGGAACCTGATTGAACGCAAACATTAATTACAACAGAATATCTTTCTCCCTTAGAAAGATCAACTGATTTATCGAGAGGTATAGTAAAATAACCCTTGTTAGTAAAAGTTTTGCTGCCTTCAGCTTTGAGCTTTCCCTGCGTAGGGTCAACATTTGATGTAACGCCCGTGTAAATCTCATAGTTTACAGTTGTGCCAGGGTACAGCAACGCAACGGAAATTGCTTCAAGCGTTTCATCGCCTCTTGATGTAAAGAAGTTTGCCGTTTTGCAGGTGTTGTCCTCAAAGTATATCTGCGCGTCTCCGAAACCTACTCCGTCATATTGATATATATTTTCATATTCGTGCTCTGTTGTGCCGTCCGATTTATAATCAGCGTCTTCTGCTTTGAAAATTATCGGTTCATAAAACGAAACATCGTAATAAGAAAGATAAAAGTATCCGTTATCTCCCCAGTCGCTGCCCCAGCTGTTTTTAACAATCCATGCTCCGTCGCCGGGAGGGGTAATTTCAAATTTATCTTTTGAGAAGTCGTCATCCCATCCGACAAGCGTTACTCCGTGATTCGGCTGGCGGAAATTATCCTCACCGTTTAGCTGTGCGTTGAAATAATAACTCTTGTATGTATCGTTCCAGTAGTGGTCGTTGACCGTGCTGCCGGTCATCGAGTCGGAACAATAGTAAGATACCGCCACGGCACCGCCGGAATATATATTTTGTTTTATCTCTTGAATGCTTGCCTCAACGGTTTCGGAATCAAGAAGCTTTTGGCCAATCAAATTTCCGCTTTGGTCAAGTGTAAACGATGTTGTAGACGGAAGAAATTCAGCGTTTTGTAAATAAACATTTGACATGTTTTTAAATGAAGAATCAATTTCTTTTTCACTTGAAAAATCATACGGTACAATGCTTTCGTCAACAGCGCCGTATCTTCTCATCAAAGTTGACGCTGATATATACATAGATCCGCCCAGATCATACGGCGAATAACCTAATGATGTATAAGTATCACCGCCCGCATACAGGCTTTTATCAGTGCTTTGGTCGGCACCGTTATAGGAAAACCATGCGAGATGTTTTTCCGACAAATCGAGAGATGCGTCTGCATTGCCCGATTTTAATATATTAGATTCCATAGAAGCGAGTGAAGCAAAAGCCCAGCATGTCGGATAAGGATTTTGATTTCTTACATCCGTAACATAACCGTCATCGGCAAGGTTATATTTTTTGGGAAGGCTTGAGGATTGAATAAGATTATCGGGAACACTTATTTTATCCGGTTTTACATTTTCGTTTTCCACAACATACTGAAAACCGTCTTTTTTTTTAATTTCTGCAAGAACCTGCGGATTGCCGTTCTCTGCGGAAAAAGCGGTAACCAGTCCTGAAAAAGCCATAGTACCGCATATGACGGCACAAAGTATGGGCTTAAATAGTTTTTTAATCATACATTATACTCCTTTCACGGCAAACACCGTAATTTAATGATAACATACGATGTAAAAAAATACAATATAATTTGTTATGTATATCACAAAGTATATACCGAATATTTCATAATTAATTCAAAGTCATTTCATATAATTGTCACTTTTGGATTTTATTATTAACTCACAGTCAAAAACAAATACTTAGAAATCGGAGGATTTGATTATGTCTGACTATTTTAAAGATGAAAATAATTTCAGCCAAAACAACACAAACGACGAAAATCAAAATTTCGGCGAGAATGTAAGCAGTGTTGACTCGACAAAATCCGCATCTGACTATGCCGAAGGCTCCTACGAATGGAACGGAGGCAGCAACGCTCAAAGTTCCGGCAGTTCAAACGGCGAGTATCATTATTCATATGTAAACGGAAATAATCAAACGGCACCTCATAATCCCAATAATTATGACAATGCGTACTCAACACCAAGCAAACCGTCGGGAGATTTTACAAATCAGCAAACACAAACGGATTATAATTCATATTCTGTCAATAACAGTTCTGAAAGCTCTGCAGATTATTCAGGCCCTCAAAGCTACGGCTCTTATAACGGCTATAATCAGCAGAATGCCTACACATACCAAGACGCCCGGACAAACAAAAATGTAAAAGCCAAAAAGCCAAAAGTTAAAAAGCCCGCAAAACCTGCTTCAAAAGGCTTTGTCGCAGCAATGTTGATTATATCAATTATAACCTCTGCTGCTCTCGGATTCGGCGGCGGATATTTTGCAAATAAAATGACTTCCTCGGCAAGCGGAGGCGTCAACATAAACAAGGTAGAGGCTGACAATACATCAAGCTCTAACACGGCAACTCAGGGCACCACATCAGAGATTGTCAAGAAAACAGCCGACAGTGTCGTTGAGATTGCAACTGAAGGTGTGACAACGGGCAGCTTTGCACAACAGTATGTTGTTCAGGGCGCCGGTTCAGGTGTAATAATCTCTGAGGACGGATATATTATTACTAACTATCATGTTATTGAAGGTGCAAGCAATATTACTGTTACGCTTCGCGACGGTCAAACAAGTTATACTGCGGCTGTTATAGGAAGCGATAAGGAAAATGACATTGCTCTCTTAAAGGTTGATGCAACCGGTCTTTCTCCCGCAACATTCGGTGACAGCTCGTCGCTTGCAGTGGGCGACTATGTGGTAGCGATAGGAAATCCTTTGGGTGAACTCGGCGGAACCGTTACGGACGGCATAATAAGTGCTTTGGCAAGAGAAGTTTCAATAGAGGGAGAAAGTATGACTTTGCTCCAGACTAATGCTCAAATCAGCCCAGGTAACTCAGGCGGCGGCTTATTTAACGCTAACGGTGAGCTTGTCGGTATTGTAAACGCAAAGGACAGTGCAACCGAGGTTGAAGGCATAGGATTTGCAATTCCCATAAACAATGTACTTGATATTATAGACGACCTTAAATCATACGGATATGTAACGGGTAAGGTTGATCTCGGAATGCAGCTTGCCGATATAACCTCGAAAGAGTCGGCATTTTACTACGGAGTAAATCAAACAGGCTGTTATGTTCTTTCCGTAACAAAAGGCTCCAACGCCGAGGCAGCAGGCTTTAAAACGGGCGACCTTATCACTAAGATAAATTCAACAAGTGTATCTGATTCGTCCGATGTAGAAAAAGCCCTGGAAGATTTCAATGTAGGCGATGAGGTGAAATTTACCGTTTACCGCAGCGGCAAATCAGTAGAACTCACTCTTACCCTTGCTGAATATGTTCCGTCGGGAAACACGAGCAATCAGTTATCAACAACACCTGTCGATGACAGCTCTGATGACATTTGGTCGCAGATGTTCGGCTGGTAATTGTTGTTTTCATAAATACCTCTCCAAAATAAGAAAATGTCCTCATATGAGGGCATTTTCTTATTTTATGTTGTAAATTATTAAAAATTGTAGTATTATTATAGAAAATTAAATTTACTTTGATTAAATTACAACTTCGTATTATATCAATTTTTTTTAAAGTGAATTTAATACTCAAAAATATATTTATGCGTAAAAATATATTATATAACATTTTGTACGGTTTCTTTGTCGAGTTATGTAATAATTAAACTACATATGGCAAAATTACTTGAAATATAACAATGATGTTGATATAATATAAGCACTTTTTTCAGTATTTGTCTTGTATAGATGGTGGTATTGTGCTTCATATAGCGATTTGTGACGATGACTCCAAATTTTTAAAGTTATTCAAAAATACAATAATCGAAAACTGTATAAAACAAGGCATAGATTACAATATTGACTGCTTCAGCGACGGACTTGCGTTGGTTGAAAATTATAACAAGTACAACCTTATTTTTCTTGACATAGATATGCCGATGATTGACGGTATAGAAACCTGCAAAAGAATCAACAGTCTGAAAGCACCGAGCAGCATACCGTTTGTTGTTTTCGTAACAAGTAAGGATAACCTTGTATTTGATGCATTAAAGGAGTATCCTTTTACTTTTATAAGAAAATTTGAGCTGAGGGAGGATATATGCGCCTGTCTTTCCAAGGTAAACGCTTACCTACCGGACAAAGCATGCGAGTATTATATCAAGGACGGCAGGAAAATTACTGTTATAAATCTTGATGAAGTCATATTGCTCGAAAAATACAAAAACTATACCGCTTTTCATACCGTTAATAAAATTTATAAGGAACGCTCAAGTATTAACGAAAAGGAAGAAGATTTAAAAGATAAAGGTTTCATAAGAATAAGCATAGGATGTATAGTGAACGCAAGGTATATTCAATTATTTGACAGTGAAAGAATTTACTTAAAAAACAAAAGAACGCTTTTGGTAAGCAGGAAATACAGAGAATCCGCAAAAAAATTGTATTATGATTGGTTGGTAAAGAAGTATGTTTGATATAATAGCAGAGTTAACAGCAAATTTATTTCAGTCAATTATGTTTGTCGGTTTTTTGTTTGCTTTCTTTAAAAGTAATAATGACAATAAGTCGAGAAAAATAATTACTGTCATCTTTATTGCGGTTTCATTTGTTTATTTAAGCTGTTTTACATTTTTCAGCAATTATTTAGTTATAAATCAAGCTTTGTTCTATTTGATTTTGCTTGAACTGTTTACCGTTGCTTTTTTAACAGGAAATTTATTTACAAGAATTTTTATGCCTATTTTGACCGTGCTCATTAACGCTGTCATTAGTTTTTTGTTCAGTTATTCCGTAAGCTTTTTTACCGGTCAAACATATCTTGAACTTGCTACTCAACCGACCATATACAGATATTTGTGTATGATTATTATAAACCTGACTAATTTGTTAGTTTTGTTTGTGCTTGTAACATTAAAAAATAAAATAAAAATTATAAAAATTTCGGATATTATATCATTTTTGGTTATTCCTCTTATAACTCTCTGCGTAATATACGCGACTTTTTACATAATGATATTAACCGAATATCATATAGATGTACTGAGTTTGGCTATTGTAATCTGCGTTTGTATGCTGGCAATTACCGTTATAATATGGTATCTTGTCAACAGAATGAGCCGCGACAATGAGATCAGGACAGAGCTTTTGCTTATGGAACAAAGAGCCGACTTGTATGAATCAAATATTTTGCAAAACAACAAACAAATCGAAAAAATTTCACAGATTAAACATGATATGGCGAATAAGCTGCTTTGCATAGGTCAATTGATTTCCGATAAGCTTTATAACGATGCCGAAGATATGTGCAATGCATGCAAAGAAGAGCTGATGAGCATTTATACACCTGTAAATACAAATAATCCTTTATTAAACGCGGTTGTTAATGTTGAGCAGGAAAAAGCTTTTGCTATGGGCATTACTTTTAAAATTGCTATAACCGATAATTTGTTGGATTTTTCCAAAAACACAGATATAGTGTCCATCATAGGTAATCTTTGCGATAATGCCATCGAATATTTAAAGAACATAACGGCATCCGAAAAGAAAATGAAGCTGGAGATTAAGCTATGTAATAATTTTTATATTATTTCATGCAGCAATAATTTAGAAAGCTCGGTAATAAAAGAAAATCCCGAGTTAAAAACCAATAAGGATGATAAAAAAAGTCACGGCAAGGGAATTGGTATCTTAAAATCACTTGCTCAAAAGTATAACGGCGAAACAAGGTTCTATGAGAAAAACAACTTGTTTTATGCCGTAGTTGTTATAAATAAAGGCGTATAAAAAGTCCCGAAAACAGCTTTGTGTTTTCGGGACTTTCACAATGTATTAAATTTTGATTCTGCTTTGGCTTCCCCTGCGTACGCTTGCCGTATCCATATCGTCAAAATTGTGATTTCTAACACTTTGAACAAGGCCGAGACATATTAATGTGCTAAGTGCCGAAGAGCCTCCGGAACTGAAAAGAGGAAGAGTAATTCCTATTACGGGAAAAAATCCAAGCACCATTCCGAGATTAATTATCGTTTGTGAACAAATAGTAGCGAATACGCCGCAGCATATATACCGCCCCTGTAAATCGTTTGCGGTTGAGGCGTTTAAAATAACCTTTATAATTATTCCGAAGAGAATTACCATCAGCAGAATACAACCGATAAACCCGAGTTCCTCACCCGCAACGGTAAAAATAAAATCGTTTTCCTGTTCGGGAACAATGGAATTTTCTACTCTGGAGCCGTTGTACAGCCCGCTTCCCGTTAATTCACCGCTTGCTATGGATACTTTGCCCTGATATTGCTGCCAGCCGTAATTTGTCATTGCGTTCCCGTCAATATCAAACAGTGCGATTATTCTGTTCCTGTGCTCTTCGTTCATAAAAAAATTCCATATAATAGGAACACCTATCAAAATCATACCGCCCAAAACGGCAAAATACCTAAGCTGCACACCTGCCGTAAATGACATTATCAAAAAAATAAATCCGAAAATCAGTGCTGTTCCGTCGTCTCCCTGAAAATGTATTATTGCTATGGGTATTAAGGCGTGAAAAGCAAGTGAAAGTACAAATAACGGGTGGTTTATAAGTTCTTTTTCTTTAAGGTAATAGAGGTGCTTTGTAAAGGTGATTATAAAGCATATTTTTATAAACTCCGAAGGCTGAACGGTAAAACCTCCCGGAAGCCTTAACCACGCCGTGTCGTCCGTACCCTCAACCTGTATGCCGAAAAGAAATACCAAGACTGCCAAAAATACTGCGGCTGCCGCAAAAAAGTACCATTTTCTTACTAAATATCTGTAATCAGCCACCGAAATTATAAAAGCAAATATTAATCCGAATATAACTGCAATGAGCTGAGTTTTAAAAAAGTTATAGTTGCCCGAACGCTGCATACTTGAAATTAACAGGAGACTGTAAATTACAGCCGATAAGGTAAGCAGCCAAAGCAGTATATCCGTCCTTTTAAAATAATCGGAAACCGTGCTTGCAAATTTGCTCAAATCAAACGCCTCGCAAAATTATGTTTGTTACGATTATTATATTAAATAATGAGCGTAATATCAAGTTTATTTTCAAATTAGAATAATAATTAAAGCTGTTTTGGTATAATAGTTTTATAAAACATTCAAAATTCGGAGGTGGGTAAATTGTTATCTGATATTCAAATTGCTCAGCAGGCTACTCTTTTGCCTATTAAGGAGGTTGCTGCCAAAATAGGTATCACAGAGGATGAGCTTGAGTTTTACGGAAAGTATAAAGCAAAGCTCTCCGATGACTTGGCTGAGAGAATAAAAAATAATCCCGACGGAAAGCTTGTGCTTGTCACCGCTATAAACCCGACCCCCGCCGGAGAGGGTAAAACAACAACTACGGCAGGTCTCGGTCAGGCTATGGCTAAAATCGGTAAAAATACGATTATTGCACTCAGAGAGCCGTCTCTCGGACCTGTGTTCGGAATAAAGGGCGGTGCAGCAGGAGGCGGATATGCTCAGGTTCTGCCTATGGAGGATATCAACCTTCATTTTACAGGCGATATGCACGCCATAACCGCCGCAAACAATCTCTGTTGTGCAATGCTTGACAACCATATTCAGCAGGGAAACGCCCTTATGATTGATCAAAGAAGAATTTTAATAAAACGCTGCCTTGATATGAATGACCGTGCGTTAAGAAATGTTGTTATCGGACTCGGCGGCAAGGTCAACGGAATCCCCAGAGAGGATCATTTTATTATAACCGTTGCATCAGAAGTAATGGCTATTCTTTGCCTTGCAAGCGATATAGCTGATCTAAAACGCAGACTCGGCAATATTCTTGTGGCATACACATATTCGGGCGAGCCTGTATATGCAAAGGATATAAAGGCTGACGGTGCCATGACAGCGCTCTTAAAGGATGCAATAAAGCCTAATCTCGTGCAAACGCTTGAGGGCACTCCTGCAATTATGCACGGTGGTCCGTTTGCTAATATCGCACACGGCTGTAACAGCATAAGAGCAACCAAGCTCGCGTTAAAGCTTGCTGATTACTGCATAACCGAAGCAGGTTTCGGCTCTGATTTAGGTGCCGAAAAGTTCCTTGATATAAAGTGCCGCTACGCTGGAATTTCTCCTTCTGCTATTGTAATAGTTGCAACCTGCCGTGCACTCAAATACAACGGCGGAGTGCCTAAGTCGGATGTAGCAAACGAAAACCTTGACGCTCTTAAAAAAGGAATCGTTAATCTCGGCGTTCATATTGAAAATATGCGCAAGTATAATGTTCCCGTAATTGTTGCCATTAATCGTTTCGGCAATGACAGCAAACAGGAGCTTGAGTATATCGAAGACTACTGCCGTGAAAACGGAGCTGATTTTGCACTTTCCGATGTATTCTGCGAGGGCGGAAACGGCGGAGTTGAGCTTGCAAAAAAAGTTGTGGAGGCTTGCGAAAAACCTTCAAACTTTGCTCCCATATATTCACTTGACCATACAGTTAAAGAGAAAATTGAAAAAATTGCAAAAACGATCTACGGCGCAAGCAAGGTTAATTATACTTCGGCGGCTGAAAAAGCTATAGCGGAGGTTGAAAAGCTCGGTGCCGATAAGCTGCCCGTCTGCATCGCGAAAACTCAGTATTCGCTCTCCGATAATCCCGCCTTGCTCGGTGCGCCGAAAGATTTTGAAATTACCGTAAGGAATGTATCCTTATCAAACGGTGCAGGATTTGTTGTTGTTTATACAGGCGACATAATGACCATGCCGGGTCTTCCCAAAGTTCCGGCTGCTCACGGCATTGATGTCGATGAAAACGGAAAAATAGTCGGACTGTTCTGATATGTGTACCGTTATATCAAAATCACCGGAAGACACTGAAAGACTCGGCGGGCAAATCGCAACTAAGCTGTGCGGCAATGAGGTAATAGCTTTGTTTGGCGGGCTTGGAATGGGCAAGACAGCTTTTACAAGAGGTCTGTGCAGAAGCCTTGGAGTTGAGGACGGAGTTTCAAGTCCCACTTTTGCACTCGTCAACGAGTATCACGGAAAATATAATATCTATCACTTTGATATGTACAGGGTTACCACATGGGACGACCTGTATTCTACGGGCTTTTTTGACTACATTGATAACGGTATTCTGATTATTGAATGGAGCGAGAATATCGAGGGTGCATTGCCCGATAACGCGGTGAGAATAAGTATTTCAAAAGGTGATAATGACAATGAAAGAATCTTCTGTATTGAGGGGTTGAGTATATAATGAAAATTTTAGCTTTAGATACTTCGGCAACGGCGGCGTCGGCAGCTATTGCTGATGAAGACAAGCTAATAGGAGAATTTTCTGTTAACACTTCTCTTACTCACAGTCAAACGCTTCTTCCAATGATTGATCAGCTTTTGAAAAACACAAATACATCTATAAGCGACATTACAGCATTGGCGGTAAATGCAGGACCCGGCTCGTTTACAGGCGTACGCATCGGAGTAGCTGCCGTTAAGGGATTGGCGTTTCCGCAGGATTTGCCATGTGTATCGGTTTCTACTTTAAAAAGTATGGCGTACAATATGATCGGATGCGACTGTGTTGTGTGTGCTGTAATGGATGCCCGCTGTTCACAGGTTTACAATGCTTTGTTCAGGGTAAAAAACCAATCTGTTACCAGATTGACCGACGACAGAGCGTTATCTTTGTCTGATTTGCAGCTCGAACTGCAAAAATTTGATGAAAATGTTATACTCGTAGGAGACGGGGCAAAGCTAAGCTACGACTTTTTAAGCCCAAAGTCGGATAATGTTACGCTTGCACCGTTTATAAGAAGGATTCAAACGGCGTCGTCCGTCGCTTGTGCGGCAATAGACGAGATAAAACTCGGTAACACAACTACGGCGGAAAAGCTTATGCCGATATATTTACGCCTGCCTCAGGCACAAAGAGAATTGAATAAAAGGTTGGGGGTTAATTTATGATAGCACTCGGATGCGACCACGGTGGATATAACCTTATATCTGCAATCAAAAAATACCTTGATGAAAAGGGAATAGAATACAAGGATTACGGTACATACAGCACTGAAAGTGTTGATTATCCGATTTATGCGTACAAGGTTGCAACAGCGGTTGCAAACGGTGATTGTCAGTACGGAATACTTTGCTGCGGAACAGGTATCGGAATATCTATTGCGGCAAATAAGGTCAAAGGAATTCGTGCGGCGGTTGTAAATAACGAATTCGGTGCGGAGATGACACGCCGTCATAATCATGCAAATATTCTTTGCATGGGCGGAAGAGTAACAAGTGAGGAAGACGCGGTAAAGTTTGCCGATATTTTTCTTAATACTCCCGAAGAGGGAGGCAGACACGATAAACGCCTTGCCATGTTGCAGCAAATAGAGGACGGTACATTTACCGTGTGATGTTTAGTAATTTAGTGAAAGACGCTCTTTTGGGCGTCTTTTTTTTTGCAAAAAAAAAATTTGTAATCTTTTGTAATAATTAGTAATAATTTAGAATAATAAACACTTTCAACATAACTAACATTTACTAACAATTTAAATATATAACTTTTAACATAGTTAACATCTTTCCACAACAGAAAAATAACTATAAATATATAATAAAAATAGCATAAAAATCATTCTATATTTATTCAATAATAATAATAGAAATTTATTTTGTAACCTAATTTGATAATAAATTTCATTTTTTTAAATTTATTTACAAAAAAGGCTTGTTTTTTTTCTTATTTAGTATTATAATATCATCACAATGTTTTTAAAGAATTTTAAAAAAGAATTATAAATGATATGGAGAGAGTAGAAAATGAGACTTCGTAAGCAAGAACTTGGAGACAGAAATCTTGTTGGTAATCGTGTTGAGCTTGTAAGAAAGCAAAAGGGTATGAAGCAAAAGGAGTTGCTTGCTCAGCTGCAGGTAAACGGTGTTGATATGAATGCATCGGGACTTTCAAAGCTTGAGGGGCAAATTAGATTCGTTACCGATGTTGAACTTGTGGCGTTGGCAGATATTCTTGAGGTGTCTGTGGATTATCTGTTGGGAAGAGACGCTAAAAATTGAGTATGTAACTATAATACATTAATACATAAATATAAAACGGAGATGCTTCAATGTGAGGCGATCTCCGTTTTCTTATGAAAATATAAATAGTATTATTTAATGAACTAAAAAGTATGTATTGCATTTAATATATAAAAATACCTGTGAAATCACATTCACAGGTATTCAATATGTGTTTATAACTTTACATTTTATTAGTCCCCAACACTTTAATTTTATCATAAAATTAATAATCAATCAATAGGTTTTCTAAAAATAAAAATATAATTATTTTTAATAAAACTGTTGACAATGTTGAAAATCTTATGTATAATATAGACAAAGAAAAGGAACTAAAGGAGGTCTTAAATATGATGAAGAGAAAACCTTTAATAAGACACATCAAAGACTTCTTACGGAGCTTGCCACCTAATTCATAATGCCGAGTACATTCGGTAACGGTTAAGCTAACTTGTTTGTGTCGGAACAACTGATCATTTAGATGTTAAAAAAACATGAGGTATTAAAATTTCAGATCAAGTAAAGTGTTTCGAAGAAATCAACAGTCTGATTTGTCAGGAGATATGTAATCAGTATCAAGTGGTTCGTAATAAAAATAGTAATAAAAATAAACGATAAGCGTGATACGGTTAATGAAATCGTAAATTTCATTTGCAGACTGAATCGTCCCAATAAGTGAATTTGATTATTTGCTGATTGTTCTCGGTTTAAACTGGATTTTATAATTAAACTTAATATATAGTAAATTATAGTATGGTGGTTAGACCAATGAGAAGTTAAGACTTTTCCTAACTAACAAGTGTAGGAATATTCTAATGTGCAGAAAATGCAAAAGGTGATTTATCTGTTTCGTGTAGTTGTTACGAGGTAGATTGCTCAATATAAGACTTAATCTAAACATAGGAGATAAGACCGATGTACAGGTAAAGTAGTAAGCAATTTAACAAGTAAATGTAGTTATTACAGTATAAGTTGCTTAATATAAAGACTTAATCTAAACATGGGAGATAAGACCAATGTACAGATAAAGTAGTAAGCAATTTAACAAGTAAATGTAGTTATTACAGGATAGGTTGCTTAATATAAAAACTTAATCTAAACATGGGAGATAAGACCGATGTACAGG
>CALYBM010000013.1 GCA_944412525.1 uncultured Ruminococcus sp.
AATGTATATTAATATTTTTATCACTTACTTGAGTATAATATATTTTTACTTTCTGCTGTAATATCTCAGATTGGGCACCTCTTCTCTTATAATGATGACAGGCGGCACCTATCAGCGTTTGGGGGCAATTCTTCCTTGGTGGCAGTTTTGATGGACAAACTTCTCTGTATATGGTAGAATACCATTAATTATAAATTGAAATTGTTAGGAGTGTTGATATGAAAAATCATGTTGTTGAGAGTTATGAAAATCACCGTGAAGAAGACAGATTGACTACCAATAATTCACGAAGACTTGAATTTTTGACTACGGCAAGAATATTAGATAAACTTATAAGTGGCAAGAAAACAATTCTTGACTGTGCGGCTGGTACCGGAATATACTCTTTTTATCTTGCAGATAAAGGACACACAGTTACTGCAACGGATATTACACCAAGGGGCATATAGAATTCATTAAAAACACCATAAAAAACAAACCATATAAAATGACTACAGCAGTTCTTGACGCAACAGATATGAGCATATTTGAGGACGAAAGCTTTGATGTTGTGCTAAATATGGGACCTTTCTATCATTTAGTTAGTGAGTGTGATAGAGAAAGATGTATTAAAGAATCACTACGAGTGCTAAAAAAGGGCGGTTTACTTATTACTTCATATATTCCAAGACATTGTGTTTTTCAATATGTTGCTTTAAGTAATAAAGATCTTTTGGATTATAACCTTGCCAATCAACTCTTTGAAACTGGTAAGCTTTATCATGATGATGAAAAATGTTTTTGGACGGATACCTATTATTCCACCTGCGAAGAAACGGAAAATTTGTATTGTAAACACAACATAAGGCTAATAGACCATTTTGCACAAGATGGAATGACCCCATTCTTTTCGGATAAAGTTGATAAGTGGAACGAGGAAGAATTTAAAATATGGTGCGATTACCATTATAAAATATGCAGAGAAAGATCATTACTCGGCGCAAGCAATCACGCAATAATTGTTGGAAAAAAGTAAATTCTCTCTTACATTTTCAAACCCTGTGCCTGCTTCTTGTCATTAATCTTCTGCTGTAACTTTTTATCCATACGTTGCACTTTCTGCTTTTCATCAAACCGGAGTTGATTTTTAATTATATTGCAAAAGTAGCGAATAAGATAAAGAGAAAAAACGGCAACGCTGTTGCGGTTGGTTTTAATTAAATAATCAGAGTCAAAACCTCCAGCTAAGCCGGAGGCTTGAATAGCCCTAGAAGGGCCTTATACGGACACAACCCCTTAAGGGGCACCGAAAAGGTTTGCCGACTGCATTACTTTTTCCGGCTACCCCTCAAGGGGTTATCTTATGTCTTCTTGTTCTTGCGACCCGTAAACGGGTCAACAAACTACTTTAGGCTTAATTGGTCTGCTATTTGATCTTCGTCTAACTGGTGTTTTATGTATTCCTGTAATTGCTTTTTGTTTCTTCCTACGGTGTCTACATAATATCCTCTCGCCCAGAAATGTCTATTACCATATTTGTATTTCAAATTTTGGCGTGTCTATCGAATATTATCATACTACTTTTTCCTTTTAGATATCCCATTATTTTGGATACGCTGAATTTTGGCGGTATACTTATCAGCATATGCACATGATCAGGGCATAGTTCTGCCTCTATTATCTCAACTCCTTTTTGTGTGCATAACTGCCTTAGTATTTTTCCTATATCTTCCCTTATTCCTCTGTATATTGTTTGTCTTCTGTATTTGGGTGCAAATACAACATGGTATTGACATCTCCAGCTTGTGTGTTCTAAACTATTTAAGTCTTTATCTTTCACTATTTAGACCTCCTTGATATTTGTAGTTGTGTGGTCGGCAAACCACTTCTACTATATCAAGGTGTTTTTTATTGTCTACTTTTCCCCTCGCTTGAAGCTGTTTTAGCCCCCCTGCATAGCAGGGGGGTGCCTTTGTCGCTGACAATACTAAAAGTCAAAGCTTGCCCATTGGATTGTGTTGATTGGCAAGCTTTGATTTTATTCTATAATTGATTTTCTTTCTCATGTAACACTATTATTCACGCTATCAGTCTCCACCTCATAGTATTAATACTAAAGTAGTTTATTGTCACTTAACTTTCGAATATAATTTTAAGATATAATTACATATTATTCCTTAGTTATGTACTTAGCAAAATTCACAAAAAACATTTCAATGGTTTGTATGAATTATTTTTTAATCCCGTTTCTTACCTAAAAAATAAGGTATGCCGTCAAAGAACTCTATTAATTCCTCAAATGCTACCTGAGGTAATTCTTCAACATAGCTTTCATAATTTATTCTTTTAGATTCGGTAAAACCAAAATAAGTATGTCCTTGTATATTAGTCTTTATCCAATCAAGATTTTCTTTTGCATCAGCAATTTTTGAATCGTATTCACTTTCAAATAAATTAATTCTTTCCTGTGCGCTTTCATTCTGCTTTCTGAAATATCTTAAACATTTATCTTTATTCTCAGTTAATTCATTTTTAAGCCTGTCATACACTCGATCTTCACTAACATATATGTTATGACTTACAAGTAACTCTGGAGAAAATAAATAACCTTCAATAGAGCTAAATTTAGTAATATACGTTTTTGAGATTGCTTTTGAAGCAAATTCACTGTCAATATTACTATTTAGCTGATTCTCCAAAATTTCCTTAACCATGTCTTCTGACTTTGTATCTGCATCTCGGATTATTGCAAATTCATCGCTCATTGTGGTTTTTTCTAAGAACCTCAATGTTGCATAGAATCCAATATTTTTGCAAGATTTCGTATCAATAATTGATAATCTTTCTAAGTCAACATCATAGTATTTATTTAAAACAAGCTCAATTATAGTCTTATCATCTGGTCCCTCTACAAACAATATAAAATCGGTATTTAATATATCTTGGCTAGAATATCCTATTTCCGTTAGCACATCATCTACAGTTGTATTTTCAGCAATACTACAATAGTTTCCTTCATCCAACTTAACCTTTCTTATATTTTGCGTACTAAACTCTCGCAACATTATTGGTGAATGTGTTGTAAAAATCACTTGATTATTCTCTGTAATTTCAGATAGCGTTTTAGCCATAGACTTTTGCAATTGAGGATGTAAATACAGCTCTGGTTCTTCGATAATAAAAATTGTATGTTTAGCACTTATTGCTTGATACGACTGCAATAAAGATAATATATAAACACTACGAACACCTGCACCAACATTTGAAAGTTCAACCTCGGCATTAAGTGCAGGATCAAACAATTTTGTAATAATTGAAAAAGACTTATCTATATTACTCATTGCCTTAATATTTACCTTAAAACCATTTTGATAATTTTTGGCAAACCGTTCCGAAATACTACTAGTAAACTTAGCAGAAGTGTTTTTTGTTTTATAGTTAATAAGTTTTTGTAGTTCTTCAATACTTAAATCCATCGGTGCTTTTTCATCAATTTTGCTTATACAGTTGCCATCACAATCATCTATGTTGCAATTATAACAATCAATTTCTTTATTACTAAACAGCTCTGATTTTAATATGGTATTAAAAATATTTGCAGTGATTGTTTTAGCCTTTCCTGTTTCCTCTTCAACAAAATTACAAGAGTCATCAATAAAAGCAACTGAAGGCAACAGATAAACAATATCTTTATTAACAGTATATTCAACTTTTGAAGTGCCTTTTTTGAAAACTAAAGAAGCATGTATTAAGCCTTCCGAAATAGAAAATTTTTTATAAATAGCATTAGTCCATATAGGCTCAAAATTATCTCTTGTAGATGCGTCTTCTGATAAACCTGCATTTATTGCTTCATTTCTCATATTTTTAAACTCAGAAAACGTTTTATCTTCAAAAATTGTTCCGTTTTTAACATCATTATAATCAGAAGCAGTTGAAGGAACTTTTGCAAAGCCAATTTTATTGTCCAAAAAGAAATCATGTATATAGTTTTCAGAACATTCTAAAACTACATTAATCTCAAAATCATCAAAATCCTTATATATATCTTTTTCCTGAGGTATATAGTCGCCAAAAAAGGTTCTGATTGCAGTTAAAAAGGCACTTTTACCTGCATTGTTTTTACCAATAAGAACTAAAGCACTATCAATATCTTTAATTATCTGATCTTCAATACCACGAAACCTTTTTATATGTATTTCTTTTACCTTCATAATATCTCCCTGCATTTCTTTGATATACTATATCTTATCCAAATATTTGCACAACACTTGAACATTAGGTATGTCTTTCCACAAATTATAATCACCAATAACAGCAATTCTATATTTTGCTCTTGATACTGCAACATTGATAATATTGGGTTTCTCTCCTACCCAACGAGCTGCGCCAATACCTGTTTGATTATCACAACCCAATACAAGTATTACCTCGTTAGCCTCTTTTCCTTGAAATGTGTGCACAGTTCCGCAATGTTCTTGTATCCATTCTTCTATTTTTTCTTTTTCGATATACTGTGAATCACATAAAACCGAGCGCATCATTTTGCGTAAATTTTCTGCAACTCGTCTAAACGGGGTAATAATAAATAAATCCGGAAATCCATTAAAAACTTCAACAGATTTAACAAAGACTTTTTCTGCAAAATCAACCTGATTTTTTACAGTATGATCCTTATTTCCGTTTTCTCTCCCCCTTATATCAAACCATATTGAGCGTTCAAAGATAAATGTGTCGCTTTCTTTAGGTAATAATGACTTTAAAAACATCCTGTTTTCATATGCAATTTCATTAGAGATTTCAAACATTGGATTTATACAGCGCCTATGGACAACCAATGGGCAACCAAGCCAAATTTGTTCTCCATTAATATTTCTGTAACCACCATATTCATTCGTTTGGTCTGCGAGCATTTGGACAGAAATTTCCGGTGTTCTATAATACTCTGGAATATTATATTCATCTGCAAAACGCTTAACTAATTCTATTGGCACAGTTAATACAGGTTCAACCTGCAATGGATCTCCGACTATTATTGCCCTTTGTGTTCTCCATAAAGCACCTAAAGCGCTTTGCGAAGTTGCTTGTCCTGCTTCATCAATAATAAGTAAGCCAAGCTCTTCCTGCTGAATATTTGATAAAAATGATTCCACCGATGCAAAAGTAGTAGACACAACCGGTATTACTAATAACAAAGTATTAAGTAATTCTCCATATGAATTTACACAATCTTCATTTGTGTACTTTCCATCCCACAAAGAAAACAGTCTTTGTAAGTTTTGCTTTACACACATACTTGTTAATACGAATGACTTATTAAGCTGAAGAGCCTGATAAAACAATTCTTCTCGAAGTGCATTATATTTTTCATATACCCAAGGACAGCTTTCTTGGGATTTTTCATTTTTGCCAATATTCTCCCAAAAACTATCGTCTGCCCAGTTATCCTGAAAAACGCTTTTTTCTGATTCTATCTTTTTCTCAATAACATCAATTTCTTTTTGAACGCTCTCCAGCATTATTTTACAATTGCATAGCTCATCGCTTATGATGTCTATCTCTTCTTTAATCTTATAGCAAACTCCTTTTTGTTCTGAAATCTGAAGTATAATCTCTTCTTTTTTTAAATTAAAAGTTTTCCATTCATTTACTATCTGATTACGCTTCAATAGTTTCCAAAATATTCTTTGAAATAAACTCATATTTGAAAACAAAAAATAAATACGGTCATTAACCGAATTTAAGGTGTAAGTTAATTTACTTAATTTATTGTTTTCACAATCTAAATTTAATTTTTTCTCGGCTAATCGTGTTTCAGTTTGATTGTAATCATTCGATGCAACTTGGTATGCTGAAATGAGTTCCGGCTTTTTATTTATCAGTGATTGAGCATATGAAATTCGTTTTCTTTCATTCAATACATTTTTAAGTGCTGAAATTAAATTGTTACGTGCAATATTCCAATTTAAAACCGGCTTATCATAATATTGTTTGAGAGTAATTCCATCTTCAGCCCACCAAAGACGCTCTTTTAATTTTTTAAGATTATTCTTTTTGCCTAACTTCGCAGAAACAAGACCCCAAGCAGGTTGTCCGATAAGCTCGCTCGCAACATCAGAAAAATAGATATCATCTGAATTACCATCTGCTTTTCCGGAGAATCTTCCTGTTCTGTCTTTTGATATAGCTTTTGGAAGTTCTAAAGAAATGTTTTCAACCGCCGCATTATTATTTGAGGTAACCAGAATTCCATATTTCTTTAATCTTTTATCCATGCAATAATAAGAACAATTATATTGATCACATGGATTTTTAAATTTAGCTATACTAAATGCTTTGTCAGGATTATCAAATTCAACTAATAACTTCGCTCTTTCTATAATATTAGATACGACAATTTCTTTTAATAATGTTGTTTTTCCTGTTCCAGGTGGTCCATTTATTGAGAAAATATCCTTTTCACCACCGGTACAGATATTAATACCAATTTGTTGCATTAATGAAGGATTAAATGTTGATGGCCAAACTCCCAAAGGAAATTTTTCAGCAGTAACCCAATTTTTCATTTCCATAACATCTGTATCAATGCATTTACGATTTTTTATATTTTCATTTTGATTTCCGGCAAGGACATATTTATTTATTTTTCTATTTGGATTATCAATTACTCTCTTAATATCATCAAGATAAAAGCTTTGAAACAACTCAGTTGATGTATCAACATCTGTAAAACTTCCATCTTTTTTTCTAAACTGTTGTTTCTTACGAGCCCATAAAGAAAATACTGACAGTTCATCAGGCAGCTTCAATTCATTATATATCTCACTATATATTCCTTTTAATGTGGATTCATCAACAGGTAATTTATTATTATCCTGTTTTTTTAATATCATTGTATCCACAGCATTCTGAAACACTTTAACATTGTCCGGATTTAATTCTGAATTAATAGAGCCGGATATTACAATCTTAGAAACCGCCCACACAAAGCTTGAAATCGAAAATGAGTTTGGAATATAAAACCCTTCTTCGTCTACTTTAAAAGCAAATATGCAAGTTATCGAATTATCTGCCTCAATACTTTCCTCTTCTGGAATGTTAATTTCATCTAACATCCATTTTATTAAATCTATTGATTTTATTTTACCGAAATACAAATCATAACTGAGTCTTATTTTTTCGTTTTTTTGCTCTTTTAACCACGGCAAATCAACTTTATTTAGATTTATATCCTTTTTTATATCTACCGGCCAACATGGGATAAAATATTCAATTTTGTACCAGTAATTTAAAATATCATTAATCATTCGAAACTCCAAAATTGTAATAAAAATATGTATTGTTATAAAAGAACAAATAGGTAGTTTTATTTATTTTGTGAAAATCTTAATAAAGGATAATATACAGTTATCCTCTTATTGTGAATATTATACCATAATATAACAAAATTGATAACCTTTTTTTGTAATTCGGTTATAAAAATTAACTATATATTTTTATGCACTTTAACTAATAATATTGTGTTTGCAATTTTGTGAACACAATATAGTGCCAAAAATATATACTATTTAGCTTTATTTTAATAGACTTTTTTCCTGCGAAGTTGCATAATTTTCTTATAAATTTAAGGGAGCGATATGCAATGGAAACAAATTCGAAAACTTTTATTAATCTTCTAACGGCTGTTCGCTTGAACCAATCTTTTGGTACAAAGTATGTTCATCTACTTCGGAGTGCTCCAAATGTCTGTCGTACTCATTCATTTGAGAAACATCTTCAAGCTCAAATTTATTAAAACTCTCAAACACTTCCTGCGATACCTCAATCTCTTGAAAATTGTTATTTACATCAACAAAAGAAATGTAGTATCTTCCTGCTTTCGTGTACAGTGTATAAGGATTGTGCTTATCCTTTCTTCTTTTAGGACGTTTGTCCATTTAATTATCCTCCAATCAATCTGAATTTTTTATTCAGGTCTATCGGAGGACTTCTATTCCTATAGATCATCTTGCCCTTTCTGCTTTCAATACAAAAAAGCATAAAAGAAAGCCGACAGTTAATAGCATTAAAAGCTATAACTTGTCGGCTTTTCGTAAGCTCGTTCCTACTAATTAAATCAGCGTTTCCGGCTGTAGGCTCGTACTAAGTTCGATATTTAACTATATATCTACTGCCACAAATGATTTACACACGGGACATCTTGTTTCTGCATTATGCGTTCCACTGTCATCCTTTGAAAATATACTTACAATCGGCAGTTTATATTGTAAAAGATTAATTGTCATAAGTTTTCTGTTACGGCATGGACATCTTATATCAAATTGATAGATTATTTTTCCCTTTGTATCAACCACGAACATTCGCCTTTCATATGTGTACACACTAGTACACCCTTATTCTAAAAGAAAATCCAAGCTTTCTGCTTAGATTTTTACCAATATTCATAAATGTTTTTTAGCAATATCATCAAATACTTGTTGCCATTCTCCTGTTGAGATTTTATATCTGTTAGCTACACGCAATGTTTTATGGACAATTTCATTTTCATGAATATATTCAATTAAATCTGAAGCCAAGGACAAGTTGGGTTTTGACTCCGCCGCAAGATCAAAGAGCAGTTCCTTTTCCTCAATACTTAGAAGTAACTTATCTGCTATTTTTTCAAGAATAACATCTTTGGGTGCTGATCTTAAATCATTCTCTAATTTTGAAAGATACTCTGGTGATATATCTATCATTTTGGAGAAGCTTCTAAGAGAAATATCTTTATCAAGTCTTTTTTCATTAATAAATGTACCAAATGTTTTTTTCATTTTGATAGTCTTTCTTTATAGTAAAGCATACTTATTGCATTCTGATTAAAATAAAACAATCCTTTTGCACCTAACTTCCTTTTCATATTGCAAAAACATTTTCTGTTTTTTACTCTTATATTTATATCTTTTGTAACACTATGCAAGCACTCATTATACACATCAATGATGTCCCATATTATGCTAATAAAAAATATATTGCACATTTTATCGCAAAAATCACTTATTTTATCAAAGGCCATTATAATGTGGGGATGTTCATCTTTAATTATATCAATTTTCGAAATCATATTAATCCTCCGCACAAATATAATTTTCTACATATAATTATACAATTATAAAATTATCTATTTTTAGAAATATCTTTATAGATTTTTACTTACCAAAACCAATAACGATGCTTTAAAATAATAAAAACAGCAAATAGAATTACTAAAATTCCGCCAGAGATAAAAATAATAACCCATGGAATATTTAGATATGTTAAATTTGAAGTTGTAAGTAAATATTTTCCAGAGGTGCTTATATTAATATTTTCAATATCTACACATTCTAATAATATATATTTGTTTTCACTTTCGTTATATAAATACAAATAATTATACTTTTCAGCATCAGTTATGGATACAATAATATTACCGCATAAATTTTTTCCGTCATTTAATGCAAAAGATAAGCCATCTTCAGTTTTGGTCAAATATATATCAGTTTTTATAGGATTATTTGTATTTTTAATATCATTTCCGTCTATTTTTAATGTGTAGCCATCACCTGTAACACATAGAGTTGTTTTACTATTATACAATTGCTGTAGTATGTCAGAGGAGACACTTGAATATTCTTGTACAGAAACAGAATTAGGTATAGTTGGTTCTCCTTTTTGTGATATTTCCTTAGTTTTTTCAGTTGACTCTGACGAATCAGTACTGACAATGACAGTTAAAGAAGCTATTGCATTACTATTTTTTACTAGTACAGAAGTACTTCCGCAGGCAACAGCCTTAACAAATCCTGTATTTGAAACTGTAGCAATAGAATTATCCGTAACACTATATATAATGCTTTTATCAGTGGTATCAGAGGGGTATATTGATGCATTTATTTGATGTGTTTGCCCTGGTTTTAATACAATAAAATTTTTGTTAAGATTTATTCCTTTTGCAGACACTGCAACTTTTATATCAATTTCTTTTTTTATTGTTCCGGCTGATATATATATTTTTACATTTCCTGCGGATTTTCCTTTTATTTCTCCTGTTTGAGATACAGTAGCAATAGCTGAATTAGATGTACTGTATGAAATAGTTTGGTCGCTTGCATCTGAAGGCAGAACCGTTGCAGATACAGTAAGTGTTTCTCCCACCTCTAATGTATTTTCATAATCCGATATTTCAATATCAGTAACATCAATTTGTTCTTCAACAAATTCCGAAGCTTCTGCGATTTCGGAAATATCAAGTTCAGTTGCTGTTACAGTTGTAATACATCCCAACAAAGTCATTGTTATAAACGACGAGCATATTAGAAAAAAATTTTTTAATTTAAACTTCATTCATCTCACCTAAAACCGAGTTTTTCTATAACATAATTAAAGTATGTAACTTTATCATATTGCACCCGTGCTTCAACGGACATACCGTTTAATAAATCCACCTTTTCTCCGGATTTGCTGGTTAAATATGTGGAATTTGGCTTAATTTTTATTTTGAACACAATGTTATTTCCGTTTTCGCTTTCTTGGGTGGTTGCATTGCTGTCAATTTGTACAACTTGTCCGCTTATTTTTCCATACACTGATTGTGTCAGGCCTGAAACCGCAATTTCAACACTGTCATTATCAGACAATTTTGCTCTGTCGGAAGGAGTAACATATGCTTCAATAAGCGTTTCACTGTTTTCAGGTGTTATAGTTGCAATTGCTGAACCTGACTGTACAACCATACCATCCTTATAATCAGCTAAAAGATGTAGTACACCGGATGCTGTTGCAGTTACAATATAGTCCTCTTTACCTGATTGTAGTGCTGATAACTGTGCGTCAATTGAAGCAAGCTGCAACTTGCATTCCGCAATGGAATTTTCAGCAGTTTGGATTGCAGAATAATACAACTCCGCTGTTTTTGCCTGATTTTTTTCAATTTCAATTTGAATTTGCTCGTCAGTATATCCGTAATTCTTATATGTACTTGCATCAAATTGATTTTGCTCTACTTGTGATTTGTATGTTTCAAATGTGCTGTAATAAAGAGTATCTTCCGTATTTTCTGGATCAAAGTAATTTTTATCGTCCTTTATAGATTTAATGAGCTTTTCGTATTGTTCAACTTTCTTTTCGTATACTTCTTTATTTTCTTTCAATTGAGTAGATTGAACATTATATTCGCTGCTCTTTACGCTAAAAAGTGTATCTCCTTTTTGAACTACCATCCCTTCCTGCATTTGAGAATCAGTTATAGTTCCGCCATAAGCAGGCATTACGTAATTCGAGTTTTCATTTGTTACCGTACCGGAAGCCAAAACCATATATGTTTTCGGTGCAAACATACTCCATATTATTACACCAATTAACAATGCAGCAACAGTTATTATAATCATATAACCAAATGCCGGAATATTTTTATCAAATAAAAGTTTACTGTCTTTCAGTTCCTCAAGCGTCCTGACTTTTCTATTCATCCTCTGCTCTCTCCATAAATACATCAGCAATTAAGTTATCCTCTATTTGATCAACAAACACCGTATAGGTTTCCCCAGTTAGTTTTATATCTTCTTCATAAGCAAAAACTCCAATTTTATCATATGCAAATTGTAAATTAGACTCTTCACCGACAAAGTGTGTATATAAACAGTTTTTTACTCTTCTTATAGATTCCATTGTGTACGGGGATTCGACGTGATTTATGAAATTACTTGATTGCCTTAACAAAGTAATATTCATTTTTGCCTGTCCGGCTTCGTCAATCTCAATATTAGTAAATTGTATTAAAGGACCAATAGGCTGTGCAGCTTTAGATTTTATGTAATTTTCCATAAGTTCTACTATTTTCCCAAACTCAGTGAATTCATCGCTTTTAATTTTCTTAATTAAAACATTATTAAGCTTTAATGTCTTATTCTCATTTATTATTATAGGCTTTGGCATATTTTTCTCCTTATAATATATATTTTCACATTATTAATACTAATTACTTATATATTCTTATGATTTACATTGATACTTATTTTTTAATATCCCAAGCAAAAAGCCACAAAGGATATAATTAATAACAGTATTAATACCACTCTTTTTATGTATAATGAAGTCTTTTTATTCGTATTCTTAATATTTTTCACAAGCAAAACTGAAAAAATGACAAACGATACTCCGTTGTAATAATTTTTTGTAATATATCCTATTATTATTAAAATCAAACATGAAATAAATGCAATTGTGACTTCTGGTTCTTCAATTTTAAATTTCATGATAAATACCTATACCTTTCTTGAAAAATATATATCCGGAAAATTGCAAATCAATATTTCCGGATATATTTTGTTAATAAGTCAGTTATATTTATTAATAAAATAATCTATAACTACCCAGCACACCAATTGCAACTACAGCACCTACAACTAAAGCAGCAGCCAATATTCGACTGAATGTTGCTGCAGAAATCCCTATTTTTGCAATGAATCCTGACATTAATGTCGTAGCTGTAGATTTAGCTAAAGCATAACCACCTGTAATCCACGCCCAGATAGTTTTTCCATTAGCTCAACATGTTGAGCTGTCCATTTTATAGCCCCACAAGCACCTGCCAAACCAGCAAGATTTCCGCAAAGTGTTTTGAAACTCCAACCTGCATTAACATACTCCATTTCATCCTTTTTAACTACAACAAAATTTTGGGGCATTACAAGTCCGCCGTCATAACACATTTCCATAGATTTCTCCTTGTATAATAAATTTAGGTTGATAAGGGAGCCTATCTCCCAAAATCAACTGTATAATTATTCAACATAATGTTGTATAATTGTAGTTATTAGATAGAGGATGTCGTATTCTCCTTGGGG
>CALYBM010000014.1 GCA_944412525.1 uncultured Ruminococcus sp.
TGATTATCACTCGAATATCGTGCGTAGATTACACCGGTCATAAGTTTCTCACCTCATGTGAATATTAGCGCATATAAAAATAATTGTCAATATATTTGATATGTATAAAAATCCTATCTGACTGTGATAGCCAGATAGGATTTCAACACTAACCTAATGAAGTGATAATATTTGCAAGATATTTCTGAATTTGTGTTGCATCTGCGATAGAAACACTTCCGTCACCGTTTGTATCTGCTACAGCAAGCTGTTTATCATCAAAATCTACAATGTTTGCGAGATATTTTTGTTTTTTTTTTGCGTCTGCAATGCTTACTATTCCATCGCTATTTACATCACCTTTTATTCTCTCTGTTTCCATAATAAATCCATAAGAAAAATCGGGCGGTGTGTTTTTGTTGTCATTCCATTTGTATTTTGTTGTACCTGCATTTGATATTTGTAAAAATGATTCTAAATTATCATAGTTGTTTGGTTCACCGTCGTAATAATTATCATATGTTATTGTTTTACCATCTAACCATACAAATGAATCATCTTCTTTTACTCCACCTAACCAGTAAAGTTCTTTTTCACCGTATGTAAGCAAATTTTCAATAAACTCTTGCTCCATTGAATCATTTATTGTTACTAAATGACCACCACTTTTTTCACAAAATTCTTTTGCATTTTCCCAAGACAAAGAAGTTTCAAATAACGAATAGGTATGTCCATTGTAATTTTCTATTTTACTTGGTTTAAAAGTGTTTTCGACTTCACAAATAAAACCATTGCAAAAACCCTCTGATGCGGAATTTGTACTATCGTTCCAATAACCTTTTATTGAAGTATTAAAGACTGATAAATAGTTTTCAATATTATTTACATTATTTGGCTCTCCGGTGGCCCAATTGGTAAAATCAAAAATTTCTCCATTAATCCATTCCCAATTATTAGAATCGCCTATTCTTTTTCCTCCAATTGAATAGAATGATAAATTGCCATACTCCAACAACTCATTTACTATTATTTGTTCATCTTGAGATGTTATTGTCACTAGATGTCCACCTAATTTTTTGCATATCTCTTCAGCTTTTTCCCATGTAGTAGGTATATTATAAATGGAATATGTATGATTATTCTCAGTTTTAATATAATCTGCTCTGTATTCTGAAGTGGATACATTAAATGTTATTGGCGAACTTTGTACATAATCACCTAATTTATTAAAGGACTCAATATAAGCGGTATATGTACCGTCACCAAGATTAATTGAAAAGTTGTTGTTTTTTACATTCCATAAATTTATAGGAGCCTCTCCTGATAACACTGAATTTCCATTCCATATTTTTATGTTATAATTAGTAGCACATCTTGCGTTGTTCCAACTAAAATTTGCGATTCCATTATGACATGATACTTGCAATGATGTTTTTCCAATATCGTTAAAATCTTTCCAATTTATCGCAAATATTTCTGAATCTGAACCATCACGAGAACCGGAAACTAAATTTACTCCTTGATAAAAGTTCCAAGCGTTCATTTCCATTACACAATCCGTACATTTTGCTTTTAGTTGATAACCGTTACCACATTTATAAACAAACCATCGTTGAGCATCAGTACCGTTATCATCATATACTTGGATGTTCGCTCCATTCACCCAACTACCACCTTCTACCTCTAAACATTTTCCTGTTGAAGCAGATTTTATCATATAGCTACCATCATCATATCGATAAAACTTCCAGTATTGATTTGCGGTATTATTGTCCCAACAAATATCAACATTATCATTTTCTTCGGCAGTAAGGTGATTCCATGAAGCAAGATGTGTTATGGATGCATAAAAGTTTGTACCTAAATCTACTGGATTGTTGCCGGATTCAATCCCGGGGCTTTTTCTGATATAAGAAAAACTATATCCAAATAAACTACTTCCTATAGTGGTCGTATTGTCCCATTTTACAACACACTTATCTGGTATCCATACACCATTTGTTACATTTCCATTTCCGTTACAGTCAACAAATGTTATTGTACTTCCAGATACACTCGTTACAAATATGGAATGACCGCCACTTCCATTGTTTCCGTAACGTACAATATCCCCTGCTTTTACGCTGTTGAAATCATATGATACCGACCAAGTAGAAGGATAAGAGCCAAACACTTCATATCCCATTAATCGTGCAAAACCAAAGCATTGTGAACCGCCATCAAAGGAGCTATACCACGTACTGTAATTCGGATATTTTGAGCGAAGTGAATTTAGTTTACTGTCAAATTCCGATTGAGTCAATGCGCTTGCAGTGATTGGTGACATAGTAATTACACTTATTATAATCACCACAAGCAATACTGATGTGATTTTTCTTAGTTTTTGTTTCATTAATTTATGCCCCCTAAAATAAAAAGTGCGCAGCCGAAGCCACGCACGAAAAATACATAGCTCCAATTGCTGCGAAACAAATTTTCAACGCTGCCAGAGTGTGTGAAAACAGAGCCTGTATTTTTACCGAGATAAAAATACACACCCATTAAGCAGCAAAATTTTTAAAATTTGTTTCGCAATTTAATTTTATCACATTAAATATTAAAATGCAATAATCACATAAAAATTTAGTAAATATTTTTCGTTAATGAGCCTTGACGCAGAGTGCAATCTCCGGTAAAATAGATGCTCACTCAGATTATTTTTTATCTGCTGTAAGTGCTCTTTGACAAATGCATAAACGCAAAACAAATTCCTGCGAGGATACTGTCAAGGTTTAGCTATACAGTATTTACGCAGGGATTTTTCTATACAGTTGAAAGGAGTTGTTGCTGTATGATAGCAGTAGAATACTATCCCGTTGGGATAGGCAAGCATATTGTTTGTATATACGACCGCCGCAATACATCAGCCGATATACAAACGCTTGTCGGGGAATCCCCGAACCCCAAATTTTGCAGAAAGAGAGGATTACAACCAAAACAATTACTAAAAACAAACTGGTAGCATTGAGATTTCGTGAAAACGAATACGATTTAATCAAATCAAAAGCGGATAAAGTAAATATGAATTTTACTGAATTTGTTACACGCTCGGCATTGAATAAGCAAATAACAGTTGTTGACGGATTACATGAAATTCTTAAAGAGGTTAAAGCAATAGGCAGAAATCTTAATCAGCTAACTACTCTTTGCAATATGGGCAAAATTATCTGCCCTGAGCTATCGGAGTTGGAAGAACTGTATTCAAAATCAATTGTTATGCTTGATGAGATAGCAAGGAGGTGTTCGTAATGGCAACCTTTGTAGCTATACCCGAGAAAACACAAACTGCTACGGCTATGAAACGAGTTCTTAATTATGTAATGCAGGATAAGAAAACTATGTTTTATGACAGTGAGAATGACCGTTCATATAAGCTTGTCAGCGGTCAGAATTGTGTTCCTGAAGCCGCTTTCAATGAATTTATGGCGACAAAGCATCGTTTCAACAAAGCAAAAGGCGTGTTCTTCAAACAGTATGTGCAATCCTTTAAGCCGGATTGCGGAGCAACTCCTCGGCAGATACATCAGATAGGTTTGGAAACGGCAAAAGCCTTTGAAGGATTTGAGGTAGTCGTGGCTACGCATATCGACCGTGACCATTGGCATAATCACTTTGTTGTAAATTCTGTGAACAGCGAAACGGGACTAAAGATTCAGATAAATGAGAAAGGCTTGGAAGAACTGCGGAATCGTTCGGATGAAATATGTCAGCAGTTCGGGCTTGAAGTATTAAAGCCTTATCAGAAGCCGAAGCAACGCTCAATGAATCAAAGAGAATACAGAACTGCAACTCGTGGTGACAGCAAAAAGCTCCGACTTATGAACGCTATAGATTTGGCGGTTGTTCATAGTCAGAGCAAAGAAAAGTTTATTGAGAATATGAAACGCTTGGGTTACGGTGTCAAGTGGATTGACAGATATAAATATATCACTTACACGACACCTGACGGTCAGCGTTTCAGAGATAACAGATTGTTTGATGATAAATATCTTAAAGAAAATATGGAGGATTTATATGGACTTAAATATGCTGAAACAGAAGAATCAGTTACAGCAGATAAACGAAGAAACGAGGGATGTACTGACAGAACCGTACAGACCCATACTGATAACACTCAAAGAGGAGCAGTACAATGCGTTGGTGAATCATGCGATGATGGTTGGAGAGCAAATTGTGAGAAACACGGATTCAGTTTCCAAACTGCCAACGCAGGAGACGGTGACGAATATGATTTATCGTTCGATAAGACCGCAATTAGAGAAGATGAACAAAGATATAGTATGCGGTCGGCAATCAATAGAAGCCAAGTTAGGAAAAGCTCTCAAGGAGCAGACGAGGAGTTTGGAGCAGAGATTGCAGATGGAACGGACGAATTTGGAGGAACAGATCAGAGCGAGGGATTTATCACCGATGAAGCTACGCTTGAAATGGATGCTGATTGGAGCGATATTGCCAACGGCGTACTTAATCTGGCAGCTGATATTCAAATGATGTTTCAATCGAATGACAGAAAAGACGAAAGGAAAAAGTATATCAATGAGCGTAAGAATACACGCAAAAACAGCAAAAAACAAAGCCAAGACGGCAACTTTAATATGAGTATGTAAAGGAGGAAGGATAGACAGAATTAAACGCTGTGATGCCCTATGTCGGCAAAACAGAGCGATATTCCAAAGCACGAACTTGAAAAGCTGGCAAGCTGTTTTCTGCCTGATATAATTGCTTTCTTTGAAACAGAGGAGGGCAATAAGGAATATGAGGAGTGGAAACGGCAGAGGGAAAAAGAAAATCAACCAAATCATAAAAATATAGCATAAAATCAAGGCAGAGAGTATATGTGTAAGCTCTCTGCCTTGATTCAAATCTCATAAACAATGTATTTATTGATTTTGCTGTTAAAGTTAGGATATTGGAAATAATAGACAAATCCGAACCCGTCTCCAATCGGAGTAAGGTTCGGATTATTTTCGTTTGGTGCGGGTGACAGGACTTGAACCTGCACATCGGTTGACACCAGAACCTAAATCTGGCGCGTCTGCCAATTCCGCCACACCCGCATATGCACTGTTTTTAATCACGACTGTCATTATACTAAAAAATTTATTACTTGTCAATTATTATTGAAAAATAGGTCTGATTATTGTAAAATTATTTTATAAGTTTTTCAGGAGCGAGATTTTATGACGGGGATATTTTATTTTTCATCGACAGGAAACAGCCTTTATATTGCAAAGAAAATCAAAGAAAGATTGCAAGGCGATATTATATATATACCAAATTATAAAGAAGACGAAACACAAAAATTTGACAGAATTATTATAGTTTCTCCCATCTATTCGTTCGGACTTCCGGTTCAGACATATGATCTTTTTTCTAAACTGCCGCAGAATGTCAAAACCTATGTTGTGCTCAATTACGGAGGTATGGCAGGCGGGGCATGTTCTATGGCGCTCGAATTAGCTCAAAAATACAATTTAAATATAAGAGGTATATATAAAATCAAAATGCCTGAAAATTATACCTTGTTCATACCTCCGCCTAATCTGTACAATAAAATGAGCCTTAATTCTGCCGAAAAGAAAACAGAACGCGTTATAAAGGCGATAGGCCGTGATGTACTGCATTTGCCGAAAAACAGGGTAAAGAGCCACAAACTTTATTACTCTAATAAACCGAATTGGTACTTAATTGCTAAAGATTTCAGTGTGACCGATGATTGCACTGCCTGCGGCAAATGTGTTCAAATTTGTCCATCAAAAAATATCGTTTTAAACAAAGGCGAAGTACAGTTTAAAGACAAATGCACAGCCTGTTTGGGCTGCTACCACAGATGTCCGCAAAAGGCAATAATTTATAAGGGCAGAAAGAAAAAACACAGATATATAAATCCCTATATAAATGAAAATGACATAGGAAAAAATTTTGATAAATAATTTTATTTCTTCAAATTATCAAATATGCCATCGTTTATTTCACCGTTTACGATATATTCAACATTATTCCATTCTTCAACAGTATTTCCCGAGGCGTTTTTAATCTGATTTGAGATTATAACGCCTGTGTTTTTGTCAATGCACAGGGTGTAAGTCCGTTTTAGATTTTCATCGTCATACTCATTGTAGGTGCCGGTTATTTTAATAATTTCAGTTGTTCCTTCAGCAAAAGAGTCTGCTACTTTCCATTTTGACAAATCTGTCATCATATTATTAAAAGCAAAATTTTGCGGAAAATAGTTCTCTGATGACGCTGCAAGGTTAACTGTGTCTGATCTTGAATAACGAAAAATAGGTTCCCTGCCGACAAAGAAAATCCTTTTCGGTGCGTCAATATATTTTTCGTAGTCCGATTCATTATAAGCTGATATATTTAGCCGAGGCTCCTCGGTTACTTTTTCAAGTTGATTCGCCATAGGCTTTTGAATTACGGCATAGATTTTGTTGAAATTCTCATTCCCAAAGTTGTTTGAAGACGGGTCAAAATTAAAGGAATATTCGTTTTTTAATTCCTCGTCAAAGAGCAGCTTGAGATGATAGTCTCCGTCAACGCAGTAGTAATTTGTAGGGGTGGATTTACCCGTGTTCTTCGAAACATTGTAAACAAGCTCCTTTGCTTTGTTTGTTCTTCGGTCAATCAAGTAAGTCACCCAGGTAGTTTTGCCGTTGACCTCTTTGATATACGACGCCTGCAGCGTTGTGAAATAATCAATTGAGTTGCACATTCTGTCAATCACATAGTATTTGTTGTTTGTGCTGTTTAACTGTTGTTTGTCAAATATGTATTTTCTTCTGATGAGTCTTTCATCAACGCCGTTTTCACGCAGTATTTTGACAACAGTATCTTTGTTCGGGTTGTCGGGTTGAGTTACCTGAATTGTTTCAACGGTGTTGCTCTGTACATAGGTGCTTTCGACAGTCGATGCTTCGGTTGAGATTGTGTCATTGTTTGAGTTGTAGTCTTGTGCACCTTTGCAACCGACACAAAATGATGAAGTTACGGCGGCAAAAGAAAACAGCATTGTCAGCAGAATTATATTACGATTTTTCATTTTCAAAACCTCATAAATTCATATATTTACATCCAAATAATACCACCTGAGATTATAACTGTCAACAAATATTTACATAATTTTATATCATTAATATTTGTTTTTATTGTAATTACCGATTGTATCAGTTGCGTAATATTTTACAAAACAATTATTGAAATTGCCCCATATATAATATATAATATGGTACGTAAAGGGTAATATAAAAGAGAAAAAGTCTTGACATATATCCATAAGAAGGGACGAATTTTAATGAGAAAGACGAAGATTGTTTGTACTGTCGGTCCTGCCTGCAATACAAAGGAAATGTTGCTTAAGATGATTGACGCCGGAATGAATGTAGCAAGGGTAAATATGTCACACGGCACATACGATGAGCTTGAAACTCTTTTTGCTACTATAAAAGAGGCGATTAACGAGAGTGGGAAAAATGTGTCAATTTTGCTTGATACAAAGGGACCGGAGGTGCGCGTAGGCACTTTTAAAGACGGTTTTGTAAAGCTCAAAGAGGGAAGTGAGTTTTCGCTTTTAAAGAAATGTGAAGCCGGAGACGAAAACGGTGTCGGACTCTCGTTTCCGAAGCTTGTTGATCTTTTCTTTGATGACGGTCAAAAGTCGGTGGGAAGAGAACTTCTCCTTGATGACGGTATTATTTCGCTTATAGTAAAGGAAGTGTATGAGGACAGAATAGTCTGCACCGTAAACAAGGGCGGAATACTTAAGAACCGCAAGAGCATCAATATCCCCGGTTACCATATCAATATGCCGTATGTAAGCGCTCAGGACAGAAAAGATATTGAATTCGGCCTTACACACGGGGCAAATGTTGTTGCGGCGTCGTTTGTTCGTTCACATGAGGATGTGCGTACGCTGAGAGATTTTATTGACAGCCTCGGTTTTGAATATGTTGAGATTATCGCGAAAATAGAAAACCAGAGCGGCGTTGACGATATGGATCAGATTATCGAATATGCCGACGGAATCATGGTTGCAAGGGGAGATATGGGAGTTGAAATTCCGTTTATCAAGCTTCCCGAGATTCAAAAAACACTTATCAGAAAATGTGTGGCAAAAGGCAAGTATGTCATAACTGCGACGCAAATGCTAGAGAGCATGACTACTGCTCCTCGTCCTACCCGTGCGGAAATCAGCGATGTTGCAAACGCTGTTTACGACGGTACAAGTGCGGTAATGCTTTCGGCAGAGTCAGCTGCGGGCAAGTATCCTGTCGAGAGCGTAAGGGCACTTGACGCAATCTGTACCGAGGCTGAGATGAACGGCGAATTTACGGCTTTGCACAATTATATAGATACGCACTCAATTAAGGATAAAAACGCAATAAGAGGAAGCATCTGCAAGGCTGCAAAAGACATTGCGGCAGCGGTGGGTGCAAAGGCTATTATTGTTGAAAGCGCTACCGGAAGAGTGGCAAGAGCAATGGTTCATTTCAGACCTGATGTTCCCATTATTGCCGTAGTTACCTCACAGCTTGTGTGCAGAAAGCTCTGCCTAAACTGGGGTGTTACCGCACTTATAGGAGAAGAAAAAAGAACCTCCGATGCAATTACAAGACAGGCCATGGAAAAAGCTCTGAGCACAGGGCTTGTTCACAAGGGCGATACGGTAGTTGTACTTTCATCAAACAGAACCTGTCCTACCTCCAGCACAGACTCACTTAATGTAAGGATATTGTAATATGGACAATGTAATTTTGATTGGTATGCCGGGTTCGGGAAAAAGCACGCTCGGCGTACTGCTTGCAAAAGCACTGGGATATTCATTTATAGATACGGATTTAATAATAAGCAAGGTGGCTCAGAAACCTCTTCAAAAAATTCTTGACGAGGACGGACTGTGCCATTTTCTCGACTTGGAAGAACAGGTTGGGGCAGAGCTTGAGTGCGACAAAACGGTAATAGCGACAGGAGGTTCTATGGTGCTTTCAGAAAAAGCCATGCAGAACCTTAAGACAGGCGGCAGGGTACTGTACATAAATGTGCCGCTTGATGAAATCAAACGCAGAGTAACCAATATAACAACAAGAGGAATTGCGTTTCATAAGGGTGAAACGCTTGACGATGTTTACCGTGTCAGAGTTCCTCTATATGAAAAGTATGCCGATATGACAGTCAATTTTACAGACGCAACAGACGGCGGAATTGAGGATACGGTAAGTCTTATGGTAAAGCTTATCAATGCTTGATAAGCTTGTTTGGCTCTGTGCTTTGGCAGAGATATAAATATATAAGTCTATAAAAGTTTCTCTGATTTTTTATTTATATAACAAGTTTGGTAAAAAAGAACAATAGAAAAACCAACCCCTATGGAAAAATATTTTCCATAGGGGCATTGTTATGTAAAGATAATATAAAAGGTACAATGACATGAATACGAACTTTTAAATAAATCATAAAGGGATTACACATAGACAAATGGCAGAAAAAGAATGTTTTTGCTCATAAAATAAAAGACAAAGTGAACTTGCAGCTCATTGGCTCTTGATAGTAGAAAAATATCGTTATTCGTCTGATTAGTGGCATTTTGATGTCTATATTTGTACAACTTGCCGTAGGATGGTTGAGATAACTTTAAAAGACCATTATAATATGAGCAGGAGGTATGAGATGGATATTCAGATTGTTGAAAATATAAAAGAAACGCTGAGTGTAGTTATTCGATGCAGACAGATTGACGATGAGGTAAATCGGCTAAAAACACATATATAGGTGTTGTAATTGCACAAAAAAGGTTAAGACAGATACTGCTCCATCATCAAATTTTTTTGATGGGGCACCTCCCTCATTTTATCTGCAAGAAAACAGGAAGTGATCCGCAACAGTAGCGAGATTGCTTCCTGTTTTCTTGCAGCTCTTTTTCGTTTTATATTCGAATTTCACAGGCAAGATCAAATATTGAAAGCCTACTTTTTGGGGGATCGCAATCTGAACAATCTTTTATTTTTAG
>CALYBM010000015.1 GCA_944412525.1 uncultured Ruminococcus sp.
AGGAACCCAAATATTATATGTACTGCGTTTCTTGTGCAACTCAGGCATTTCCTTTAGACGATGCAGTAATATCGCAATTTCATGCGGCGGATCTGAAATTGATATATCATTTGTCACCGCTTCAAAAGAAGCAATAATATCCGGAGATACAAGTCTCCAATTCTTAAGTGCATTGTAGCCTTCTTCTGTTACTTGCCATTTTCGATTTCCAATACCTTGAATTAATCCCAGAACTTCTAACCAATCCAATCTTTTTCTTGTATTACTACAATTAGCCCAATCCAAATGATAATTTTTACAAATCTTTGCATCGATTTCCTGAACAGTCCCCGGTTCTACTGCTAAAATTTCAAGGACCTCTCCAAACAATCTAAACTTATTATGCATAAGATCAGCTAAATGTCTTTTTGTCAAATCATTACAAAATGCAACACCAACATCCGAAAGTTGCAAGATTCCTGCACGATTACTTACAAGACCAACACTTTTCAAAAAAGGTGCATACTCACGCCATAGTTTCGGTGTAGATATTCCATGTAACTCTGGCGTAGTGTCAATGTCAATTGCTTCTCCTAATCTTAGCAATTCTACTAATTGCTTTAACAACAAAAAATATTCCTGTTTTCCACCTAACAAATCCGGAATTGACCAAGATTTTTTCCGCCATTCGCTTTTCTGAAATTGAATATCTGTCAAAGTCATATTGACACCCCCATTAGTTTTATCGCTTATATTTTTCTAACTTATATAAAATAATAATAACCGATTTATGACATTAATCTGATACTTTAGTACATGCACAAAAAAGATCAATCTAATATTTCTAGTTTAATCTGTTGCACTAATTCACTCAAATATGTATAGAGACGCTCTTTTGCTTCCACATAACCCATGTTGAAAGCCTTATTTGTTAGCCCTTTTAAGATATCATCTGAATCCAATTCTTTTTCTGATATATATTGCCCCAAACCCTAGTGTGCAAGACAATTCCGAAACGCACGGTCTTTTAAAATACTATTAATATAAAAATTCGTCCCGTTAACAGTATTAATCTGATTGACAAAATCACATAAATAATAGTATTTTAGGTAAGCAAATTTGAATTTCTGGGGAATTTCATCTACAAAATACTTGTCAATAAATTCGATAGTATAATTAATACTACAAAGAATTGAAAAAAGCAAAAAACCTAATTTGTTTTTTTCTTTCAGTGGACAATTCCTATAAAAATGATAATCTTTATATTTCACTTTTATATTACGGTTATACTTATATGGCGAATAATCTAAACAGCAAAAAAAAGCAGCAAGTTTACCAGAAATAACGCTCATATTTTTTATCCAAAGTCCCACATTGTCTATGTTCAAAATATCTATGGGCATATATAGCATACAAAGGATTGTATTGCCACAGAATTGGTTATCGCACAAATCGGTACCAACATTATAGTAACCCCAAATTTTCTCGCGGAGACTCCGTATCTTGTAAAAATAAGCATCACTTGCATTAAGACTCTCCATCAATGCAGACATATAGTCATTATAGGACTTTTCGAATAACTTATGTCCTCGACGCAAAGCTGTGTAATATGCCCTCTCTATTTCAGTAAAACGAGGCGCATCTAATCCCACCTTTCTACACCATTGTTCTGCACCATCGGTAAAAATCCCAATGTATGGTTGACTCATCATAATATAGTTGCTATTGATATTCTTTGCATTTTTCTGAATATCAATCAATGTGTAAAGGAATCTTGCATCTGATTGTATTAGTTCATAAGCGGCTTTTTGCACAACATTTAACACAATTATTCACCTCAATAAAAATACCTTAATTTTTTTCATCAATCATTAGCTCTATTAATAAACTCCTCTTCTTTTAAATTAATAACTTCATTGAGAAATCTTTCACCATCTTCATCATAAAAGTCTTCAGAAATGCCAATAGTAACAAAAAATTGTTTAAGCTTCTTTTTTCTTTTTTCTGACGTCGTATTCTTATAGTTAAAAATGCTTATTTTCATGTCTTTGGATTTAATTTGTTGTAAAAGAGTAGTTTCAAGAAATTGATATTGTCGTATATCTCGAAGAAGAATGTTATCAAGTTCTTCCACAAAATGAATTGTCATACTAATTAACGTAGCAACCTCTTTAAATGTGGGACATTTATTATCTTTAAAACTCTCCAACATTTTTGATATATCCAAATGATATTTATTTATAATTACATCCTCTGAAGGAATATTGTTAAAATAATTAAGTGAAGCAGGTAACAGTTCATTTTCTGCATCAAAATGGACAGAATTATTCCGCCAACAAATAAGCAAATCTACATACGCAAATTTATCTGGAGTTAGTTCAGCATGATTCTCTATAACACAACGGAATTTATTATATACACTATGTTTTGTTTTAGCAATTTTGCTGCTCTCTTCATCACTGTAAAGCCGCGGTTCACGATTACAAAGCCGCAGATACATATCGAGATTATCAACTGCCCATGCTAATGATGATTTTATGGCATAATGCTTGCTTCTCACAACAGAAGACGTAACATCCTTTGAATTCCAATTTGCATTGAATGACTCTCGCTTTTGAGCCCCATCTTCAACAGCATCCAATCCAATCATTATTGTGATAAGAAAATGGTTAGCCTGTCCCATTTCTGTTTTAAATTTTCTAAATGCTCGACTATTCATCTTTTCACCTAAAAATAAATATGGTCCCAAGACAGGAATCGAACCTGTTCTTCCTACTTTAAAGGTGAAAATATCACAATAAAGGTAGGCGTTTTCCCAATCACCACTTGGGCAGAGTCTTGTTATTTAATATGCTTAATACATATTTATCCGATGAACTCCGCTATTACTTTGGTATGTTCCCCTACTTATTCTACTATATATGTACACTTATAAACAACATGTATTATAGATTCTCTTTTTGCCTGAAAATAAAATTTTAAGTTCCATACCTCCAGCCTTTATCTCCATATCTCCCCCGACTACTTCACTGCCCATCTACTATACCATTTTCGCAAAAATGATGATTTTTGACGCCTCT
>CALYBM010000016.1 GCA_944412525.1 uncultured Ruminococcus sp.
ACCCATGGCTGCAAATACTGCTACGCCTCGTTTATGAAGCGATTTACCGGGCATACCGAACCATGGGGTACATTCTTGGACGTGAAACACTGGCCAGCAATCAAAAATCCGCAAAAGTATAAAGGACAGCGGGTGGTCATCGGCTCAGTGACCGACGGCTATCTTCCCCAGGAGGAGCAGTTCCAAAACACCCGCAAGCTGCTGGAGCAGCTGAAGGACAGCGGAGCGGAGATCCTCATCTGCACCAAGTCCGACCTGGTAGTGCGGGATATTGACTTACTCCGGGAGATAGGGAAGGTGACCGTCTTCTGGTCCATCAACACGCTGGATGAGGACTTTCGGGTGGATATGGACAAGGCAGTGAGTATCGAGCGGCGGCTGTGTGCCATGAAGCAGGTCTACGACGCGGGTATCCGCACCGTCTGCTTTATCGCACCGGTATTTCCCGGTATCACGGATTTTGAGGCCATTTTCTATCGGGTCAGAAACCAATGCGACCTGATATGGTTAGAAAACCTAAATCTGCGAGGCGGATTCAGAAGAGACATCCTGGACTATATCTTGGAAAAACATCCCGACCTGGTTCCGCTGTATGACGCTATCTACAACAAGGGGGACAGGCGCTACTTCCATGGCCTGGAGGAACAGGCGGAGCGGCTAGCGAAAGAATACGGCTGTCCTTTTGTGGACAACGAGCTGCCCTACGGACGAGCAGAGCCTGGGCATCCCGTAATCGTGGATTACTTTTACCATGAGGAAGTACGTGGTACGGAGAACACCGGTCTCAGGAACCGGTGAACCCCCTTGACGCAAAATGAACCCCCTAACGTCAAAGGGGGTTCATTTGTATCACAATTAGGGTCATTTGCCAAAGAAGAACTGCAATTTTGATACAAAGCGTATCAGGACTGTGGTTCTTTTTATCTGCAATTCTCTATTTCAATGTGCTAGGGCTTTTGACAGCAGGTTTTCGTTTAATTATGGGTTATCGTTTCTGAATTTTACTGTACAAATAATTTCTATATCAGTTGATGCTTTAACGGATTTAATCATCTCTGAGCATGAGGTGGTCTCGCTTTTACTGCTAATGCCATCCTTGGTAAAATGAATAATCAGTCTTGTTAATGTCGGTATGGATTGTTATTCAACTGTAGGCGGTGAGGTCAGACCGGATTCCAGGTCTTCAATCATAGATGCAAGGGTAATGCTGTCCATATCAGCGGCAATTGCATCCTCAATTTGGTGGTAAGGTTTCTGCAGCACTCGCCGTATATTCTGTGCCACCGGGCAGGACCGATCGTCGCAGGGGTGGATGCCGATGAGGGAGGAGATCCCATTCGGCTCCAGGGCAGCGTAGATCTCGTGTAAGGTGATCTGCGTCGGATCCTTGCAAAGCTCAGCACCGCCCTGACCCCGATGTACCGTAATCAATCCTGCTTTCTTTAAGGCGCTGAGAATGTTACGGATGATGACCGGATTGCACCCGGTACTTTGAGCAAGAAGCTTACTTGTGACACGAGCTTTGTCTCTGGCTTCCCAGATAAAGAGCAGACAGTGCACTGCTACGGAACATTTCATACTAATCTGCATGATAAAATCCTTTCTTGTAAATATTAATCTGTAAAATCGAGATGTAAATGTTGACATTACATCTCGAGCGTGTTATACTACCTTTGATGTAAATTTTGAGTTTACATTTATTCTACATGTTTTTAGATAAAATTGCAAGGAAAGAAACTCTTTTCTATCTGCCTAATTAAGAAAAGAGTTTATAAAGAGGTTTTTCTATGAAAGCAGTTCAAATTGACAGGTACTCAAAAGAAATCAACACAAATCTACGGGATATTCCCGTGCCTGAATTTGGTCCGACTGAAGTGCTGCTGCAAGTCAAGGCAGCGGCTGTGAACCCGTTAGAATTACTGATCCTCAACGGTAGTGTCAAACTGATCCGGGATTATCCCATGCCCCTGACATTGGGAAACGAATGCTCCGGCGTCGTGGAGGCGGTGGGATGCAAGGTGACGGACTTTAATGTGGGTGATAGAGTCTATGCCCGTCTGCCCCTGTCCAAAATAGGGGCTTTCGCGGAATATGTAGCGGTGGATCAATCTGCCCTCGCGGTCATGCCGGCAGGATATGATTTTGCTACTGCCGCGGCGATCCCGTTGACGGGTCTGACCGCCTGGCAGGGAATCACCGAAGAGCTGGAAGCCAAACGTGGGGAAACCCTGCTGATCCCCGGCGGCTCCGGCAGCTTTGGCCAGATGGCGGTTCCCATTGCCAAGGCTCTGGGACTGCGGGTGGTTGTGACGGGAAACGATCGGGCCAAAGAATCTATTATGGCTGCCGGCGCAGATCAATACATTGATTATAAAAAAGAAAACTATTGGGAAATTCTTTCCGACGTGGACTATGTCATTGACACGTTGGGAGCCGACGAATTTCGGAGAGAACTGTCGGTCCTGAGGACCGGCGGACGGCTGCTGAGCCTGAGAACCGGTCCAAACAAAATGTTTGCAGTACGCAATCATTTCGGTTTTGCCAAGCGTACTCTGTTTACGGTTGCAGGAGCAAAATATGATCGGGCAGCAAGAAAGCAGGGCAAGGAATACCGCTTTATCTTTGTGCGCTCAGATGGTACACAGCTCAGAGAAATCACCAAAATTGTGGAACATAATCACATTGTTCCCAAGACAGATCCCCGTGCCTTTACCCTGGAGACAACACAGAAAGCCCTTGAACTGGTGAAAAAAGGTTCTACCGACGGAAAGGTGATCATTCAGTTGTAAGCAGAAGAAAAAACTATATAAAGCAAAGGCGGTAGAAATAGTATGAAACTCTATGAAATAATCTTCAGTCCCACAGGCGGAACAAAAAAAGCGGCAGATAACCTGGCAGAGGCCTTGTCACAAGACCTCCATCCCATTGACCTGACAGAAAGCAGAACAGATTTCCGCTCCCTTTCTCTGAAAGAAACAGACACCGCGGTCATTGCGGTTCCCTCATATGGCGGACGTGTGCCCGTTGCGGCGGCACAACGGATTTCCCAAATTCAGGCCAATGGTGCAAAAGCAATCCTTGTCTGCGTTTACGGTAACCGTGCCTATGAAGATACGCTGGTGGAACTACAGGATGTAGCAAAGCACTCCGGGTTCCGTGTGGTCGCAGGAGTTACCGCTGTCGCAGAGCATTCTATCGCACACCGGTTTGCGGCGGGTCGTCCGGATGAACAGGATCAGGCACAGCTGCGTAGATTTGCGCAGGAGATTCGGCGGAAACTCAAAGAAAGAGATTATGGTGAACCGCAAATTCCGGGCAATCGTCCGTATAAAAAAAGCGGCAACGCGGGTATGGTGCCGAAGCCTACCGGAGACTGTGTGAAATGTGGCTTGTGCGCAGAAAAATGTCCGGTGCAGGCCATAGATAGGACAGATCCCTGCAACGTGGACAAGACGGCGTGTATTTCCTGTATGCGTTGTGTATCGATTTGCCCTCATAATGCACGAAAGGTCAACGGCATCATGCTGGCTGCTGTAAATGTCATGCTGCAAAAGGTGTGCTCCCAGCGGAAGGATTGTGAACTTTATCTCTGATGTTCCGTCTGTGGTAATATGTCGGTATGTTAATCAGCAGGATATGAAAATTCGGTTACCAAAGTCCATACTGCCTAACCTTTTGGCCAATAATTGGAAAATACAGAATGTCATTTTACCTTGTTACCACGCCGCTGTCCTGTAGTAATATTCATAATTTTAATTGGCGCCCCCTTCGAGCAAAATGAACCCCATAAAGCTCAAGGGGGTTCATTTGTATCACAATCAGGGCCATTTGACGGAGAAGCGGCTGTGTCCGCAAAAAAGCCGCGAGGAATTTCCTTGCGGCTTTTGCTTTGTAGATTATTATGGGATTTATGAAATAATATAAACTTATTGACGACTTTTGCAAAGATATAAACGACATGGGAGTTGCGGGTTACATAAGAGATATAAAGGAAATGGCAGACGGAGAATTTTACATTTTCGGGTGGAAACAGACAATTATAAATTGAAACATTTTCGGTACATACTCAATCAGATTGCACATGAAACCTATGCAGAGGAGAAAATCATATGTCCATTTGAAGATATTGCGTGGATTGACCGCTTTTATGAGCGTATTTTAAATAAAAGCGATCCGCTGTCGTTATAATACAAAGCAGCCAAACCACGCCTCTCATCAAAGTCTGCACATACTGTGGTGCCGCAGAAAATTTCTTAAAATTTATCAATTTCCTGTCTGCTCAAGAAAAGAAAAACAGTTGTCTTTTGGATAACGCTTTTTATAGTGTTTGCAGTTATTACACTTATTTTTATTTCTAACGGTAAGTATATTTGATGATTTTTCTCAGCGGGTCTTTGCAACTTTCATTTTAATCCGAAATAATTTATTTCGGCTAAAAATGCAGATACTGCAGCAGGTCGCACCCGCTGATAAATTTTTTATTCAATTACCCTCTGAAGTGACGGTTTTAATGACCGTCACTTTTTTATTTTTCTTTTTGCAGTTATCAATCACAAATTTTGTTCCTCTTGAGTGCCCGTCCCAAAACGCAAGAACCAAATCGGCGTAGTCGATAATCTGCAAGTTGCGTTTGAGCGGCGCACTCCTGCCGTACTTTTCATATTCGGGCAGAAATTCCGTAAGCTTAATGCCGTGAGCTTTGGCATATTCTCTTGCACAGGCGTCAATGCCCCTTGCACCACCCGACACAATTTCGGTAACATTTTCGGGTAAATACCTGCCTAAGTCTTTTACAATTAAATTTCTTGAACCTATTACAGCGATTTTCATAATTGCCCCCCCTAATATTTATTCGTCATTATTCCACCATAATACCACTATTTTTGTTATGACGCAATAAATTCACTATAATTGAGTCATAATAATGTTGGAGGAAATATAGATGGATGATAAATTATTAAGGTACACATTGCGTGTAGACCGTTTGCTTTTTCAAAAATTTCGATATATTGCTGAGGCGGAAGGTCGCTCAGCCAACAAGGAAATTGAACAATATCTGAAAAAGCGTGTTGCCGAATATGAACAAGAAAACGGTAAAATTCAAATTGAGAAGTAGATATAAAAGAGATTGGATAAAATTGCGATTAATATTGACGGGAATGTAAAAAAGCGTATTTTGGAATTGTGTAATGAGCGGAATATCACAATAAACAGGCTGGGTAAAATGATCGGTGTTACTCCGTCAACAGTCCATATTTTAATGGACGAAATGCGGCGCGATTTATCAATTACAACTCTCAAAAAACTTTGCGACGGATTTGATATGACTGTAACGGAATTTTTTGATGACACTGTTTTTAAAACGCTGGAGCAGGAAATCAAATAGTTTATTGTTCAATATGAGATATTTTAGTAAAGATTTAATTTTTACCTTATACTGCTCTACATAATTTTGGTAAACGTTTCGGGCAAATACCTGCCAAAGTCTTTTACAATTAAATTTCTTGAACCTATTGCAGCGATTTTCATAATTGTTCCCCGTGGCGTCCTACCAATAGGACATAATTTTAAACCTAAATCAAGACATAAAGGTGTTAATTATGAAAAGAATACTCGATTCGAAAAAACTAAATATAATCGGCTCACGAATTAAAGAAGCAAGAACAAAGGCGGGTTTAAGTCAAAAGCAATTATCCGAAAAACTCGAATTACTCGCTGTTTATACTTGCCGAGGTTCTATTTCGCGCATTGAAAACGGTCAGAGAGCTATTACAGATATAGAAATTGATGCCATATCAAAGGTTTTAAATGTATCGCTTGATTATTTGTTTGGCAGAGAATGATTTATAGGAGTTTTATTATGGCTATTAAGAGTTTATCGATTCGCATTGATGATAAAATGCTAAATAAATTGCATGTTGTTGCCGACTACGAGGGTAGAAGTGCTAACAGTGAAATTCTTGTTTTGATACGAAATGAGATTGAAAAATACGAAGAAAAGCACGGAGAAATAAAAATAGATAGTAAATGAAACCCACCTATGAATGTGGTTGTTTTATGAATTTGACTGTTTAAGCAGAGAGTGACAAAACTGTTGAAATAAAAATTTCAGGTGAAAAATATGCTGATTAAAGATGCTGTTGTTCTTCGATTGCAAAATATTTGTCAAGAACGTAACATTCGATATAATGAACTTGCTACCCGTTCCGGTGTTACTCCGTCAACAGTTTATAGTTTAATGGACGAAACGCGGCGCGATTTATCAATTACAACTCTCAAGAAACTTTGCGACGGACTTGATATGACTGTAACGGAATTTTTTGATGACACTGTTTTTAAAACGCTTGAGCAGGAAATAAAATAAAAATTTTATTGTAAATTACGCGAAAAAGCACCCGCAATCAACGAGATTACGGGTGCTTTAAATTTTTCGGTTCATTATAAATTTTGCGTTATTCAAAACTCGGAGTTTTATCCGATTTTACCTGTAAATTACGGATTCAAAAGTTTTTGTTCCCACTCGTCTTTTTTAAAGCCTGCGAAAACAAAATCCTCACCGATCAAAAGCGGCCTTTTGACGAGCATTCCGTCAGTTGCCAGCAGAGAAATCATGTCTTTTTCGGCCATTGTGGGTAATTTATCTTTCAGCTCAAGCGATCTGTAAAGCATACCGCTTGTATTAAAAAATTTCTTGAGCGGAAGTCCGCTTATTTTGTGCCAGCGGGCCAATTCCTCCTCAGTCGGGTTGTCCGTTTTAATATCACGAAGTTCGTACTCGACAGAGTTTTCATCAAGCCATTTTTTAGCCTTCTGACAGGTTGTACATTTTGGATAACAAATAAATTTAATCATAAAATCACGCTCCTTATATTTTGAATGTTTCAGGTCAATCGCACCGATAAAAAATTTTATTGATCTAAAGCGGTGCCTGAAATCAATATTCTGTGCTTAAAATGTAAGAATATAAAATACTGTGAGCTGATTATATCACGAAATACAGATACGGTCAATTTTTATAATCGTAAAATAAGATCAGATAGAAAATTAAAATACTACTACCAACATCATTTTAAAATTTTCTTCACCGTATACCGCGTGGGGATGACCTGCGGGCATAACAATGGATTCGCCCTCATGCAGCAGATACTCTGCGCCGTCTATTGTGATCTTTCCGACGCCGTCAAGGCAGGTTACAAAGGCGTCGCCGTCTGACTTGTGGGTGCTGATTTCCTCACCTTTTGCAAAAGAAAACAGCGTCACGCTCAAAGCGTCGTTTTGAGCCAAAGTTTTGCTGACTACCTGCCCGTCCTGATAAGCAACTTGATCCTTTAAAACGAGAACCTCTGTATGATTTATGTTTTTTATTTTAATACTCATAAAATATTCTCCTTATTTGTTATAAATATTTTACAATATATTTTTACCTGTTATTTGATTTAAATTAAGGTAATATAAATTTTTGCTATATTAACCTGCCTTTTAGAAAAAGTAAGTTGTTTTAACAACGAATTTAAAATTTTTAATTTAAAATTTTACCGTCTATAGAAATGGTAATTACCTGCCATGGAATGAACTTTCCGCTGTTTTGCAACGCCTTTTTTGCCGCAAACTCCAAGCCTGAGCAGCAGGGGACTTCCATTCGCACAATGGCAACGCTCTGAATGTCATTGTTTTGAATAATTTGTGTTAATTTTTCGCTGTAATCTACGCTGTCAAGCTTTGGACAGCCGATAAGCGTAATTTTACCACGCATAAATTCCTCGTGCATATTCGCGTAAGCGTATGCCGTGCAGTCTGCCGCAATCAAAAGCTTGGCTCCGTTAAAATACGGTGCGTTAACCGGTACAAGCTTGATTTGGCAGGGCCATTGTCCCAACTGAGAAACGCACGGTGAGCTTTTTTGCAGAGAAGTTTCCTGTCGGCGGTTAAACTGTTTAATTCGACTGCCGGGGCAGCCTGTGCCTTTATTTTTCATTTTTTGATTTTCCAAAACAGCCTGCTCGTCATACGGCATTGCCTCACGCTCAACAAAGCTAATTGCACCTGTTGGGCAGGTGGGCAGACAGTCGCCCAAACCGTCGCAGTAATCATCACGCAGCAATTTTGCTTTTCCGTTTACCATTCCGATGGCACCCTCGTGGCAGGCGTCTGCACATGCTCCGCAGCCGTTGCACTTTTCTTCGTCTATTTGAATAATTCTTCTTATCATATTAAAGCCTCCTTGTTTTACTGACTCAAGTATAGTACAATAAAAACAATAAGTATGTGGTTAAAACAACGAAAAGGAGTTTTTTATGTTTCCGATAAATCATCCTGTTTTTAACAAAATTACGCAGGAGGAGTACAAAGAGTTGATTTCCTGCGGAGGTATCCGTACGGTTGAATATAAAAAGGGAACCGTTTTGTTTCATACGGGGGATCAAACGGAAGAATTCGGAATTTTAATTTCGGGTAAAATTCATATTGAAAATATTGATCTGTGGGGAAACCGTATGATACTGCACAATATTTCGGCGGGACAGGCGTTTGCCGAAACCTATGCCTTTTGCAAGGTGCCGATAATGGTTGATGTTACGGCGGTTGAGGACAGTAAGGTGCTGTTTGTGAATATAGGAATCTTGATGTCCTGCGGTAATCAGACAAAATCATGGTACAACAAGTTATTGTACAATTTACTTGTGCTGTCTACAGAGAAAAATCTTGCGTGGTCAAGCCGTGTGTTCTGCATTGCGTCAAAAAGTATTCGCACAAGGGTTATGACTTATTTATCTTCAGAGGCAGTCAGGTGCGGTACAATGGAATTTACCGTGCCGTTTGACCGTCAGCAAATGGCTGATTATCTCAATGTTGAACGCAGTGCGTTGTCAAAAGAGCTGGGACGTATGCAGAAAGAGGGAATACTGAGTTTCAGAAAAAATAAATTTCATTTGCATCGTGTGGATGAATAATTTGCGGGATTACTGCGGGGATGCACTGCAAAAATTAAAAATAATAGGCAGTTGCCAATCGTTTAAACAGATTGATAACTGCCTTTGTATTTAAGTTATTTATTCAGCTAATTAATTTGTGCTTTACAAAATTAAAGGGGGCATATGCAAAAAGCAGATGCCCCAAATAGTTTTTTAGTCGATTTCAACCGCGATTTTTTCATCGTTGCGAATAGCTGCACTGCGGGCAATTGTGCGGATAGCCTTGGCAATTCTGCCCTGCTTACCTATAACTCTGCCCATATCGCTTTCGGCAACATGAATGTGATAAACAACTGTGCCGTCCTCTGTAGGAGCGTCAGCTTCAACGCTTACCGAATCGGGATCGTCAACAAGACCTTTTGCGATGATAGAAAGTAATTCCTGCATATTATTAAGTCCTTTCCTGTTTCGCAATTATTCAATTACGCCGTTTTTCTTAAGAAGTGCCTTTACAGTATCTGTAGGCTGAGCACCGTTAGCAATCCACTTCTTAACAGCCTCTTGATCCACCTTAAATTCGCTGGGGTTCTTGAGGATATCGTATGTTCCGATTTCTTCAATAAAACGACCGTTTCTGGGGTATCTTGAGTCTGCAACAACTACTCTGTAAAAAGGAGCTTTCTTTGAGCCCATTCTTCTGAGTCTGATTTTTACTGCCATAATTTTCACCTCTGAAATTTAATTTATATATTCACCAACATTTTGGATGAATGACTTATTTAAAAGGCGGCATTCCGCCCATCGGCATACCGCCGAGTCCCGGAAGCATATTTCGCTTTTTCTTCTTGCCGTTTTTGCCCTTTGATTTGAGCTGCTTCATCATCTTCTGCATTTGTTCAAGCTGCTTTATAAGGCGGTTTACTTCCTCAACGCTTCTGCCTGAGCCTGAGGCTATTCTGCGTTTTCTTGACGGATTGAGAAGAGATGGGTTGCTTCTTTCTTCTTTTGTCATGGAAAGTATTATTGCCTGCACCCAGTCAATCTGTCTGTCGTCAATATCAACGCCGTCAAGCTGTTTGCCCACTCCGGGGATTTTTGCAAGGATTCCCTTTAGGGGTCCCATTTTTTTAATCTGCTCAAACTGCTCGTTTAAGTCGTTAAAGTCGAATTTGCTGCTCATCATTTTCTGAGCCATTTGTTCGGCTTTCTTTTGGTCGATTTTGTTTTGCGCGTCCTCAATAAGCGTCAGCACATCGCCCATTCCGAGAATACGGCTTGCCATACGGTCGGGGTGGAATACCTCGATGTCGTCGAGCTTTTCGCCTGTGCCCGCAAACTTAATGGGCTTGCCCGTAACGGCCTTTACCGACAGAGCCGCACCGCCTCGGGTGTCGCCGTCAAGCTTTGTAAGGATTACGCCTGAGATTTCAAGCAGCTCATTAAAGCTTTTTGCGACATTTACGGCGTCCTGACCTGTCATAGAGTCAATTACAAGCAAAATTTCGTCGGGCTCAACCTCAGACTTAATCTCTTTCAGCTCATTCATAAGAGCCTCGTCAATGTGAAGTCGTCCTGCCGTATCAAGAATGACAACATCGTTGCCGTAATCCTTTGCCTGTCTGATCGCCGCTTTTGCGATTTTTACAGGGTTTTCATTTCCCATTTCAAATACGGGAACTCCCGCATTCGAGCCGACAACTTTTAGCTGTTCAATAGCCGCCGGGCGGTAGATGTCGCAGGCAACAAGCAAAGGTCTGCGGTTTTGAGCCTTGAGCATTTTTGCAAGTTTTGCGGCATGTGTTGTTTTACCTGAACCCTGCAAGCCGCAAAGCATTATTACTGTAGGCGGTTTTGACGCAAATTCAATTCTTGCACTGTCGCCGCCCATAAGTGCGGTAAGCTCTTCATCAACTATTTTTATTACCATTTGAGCGGGAGTAAGACTTTCCATAACGTCCTGTCCCACGGCGCGCTCGGTAACCTTGTTTGTAAAATCTTTGGCAACCTTGTAGTTTACATCCGCTTCAAGCAACGCGAGCCTTACCTCACGCATTGCCTCCTTAACATCATTTTCGGAAAGCTTGCCCTTGTTTTTAAGTTTTTTAAACGCATTACTCAGTTTGTCTGCAAGTCCTTCAAATGCCATATGATTTCCTCTTATTCTTTAAGTTTGTCTGCCGTCTTTTTTATACAGGCGGCAAGAGCCTTTGCGTTTGTGTCCTGTGATTCGTCAAAAATTTTTTGAGCGGTTCTTGAAATGTCGTCCAAGCCTTTTTCAAGCTCACAAAATCTTTTGTAAAGACCGAGTTTTTCTTCAAATTCAAAAAGCTGCTGTTCGCATCTCTTTATGCTGTCGCGCACGCCCTGCCTTGTGATTCCGTATTGGTCGGCAATTTCGGCAAGCGACAGGTCTTCGTTGTAGTACAGGTCGATTGCCTGTCTGCCCGACGGCTTTAAAAGCTCGCCGTAGAAGTCAAAAAGCAGAGAAACCTCAATGTTTTTTTCCATTTCTTTTAAGCTCCTTGCCGTAAAAGCAGGATTGTGTGTAAAGTTAAAATCTTTACAGACGGATTATAGTACATTCTGCCTTAAATGTCAAGCGGATTTATTAATTTTCAGAAATAAATTGTTTTAAGTGCGGTTTGAATGCGGTTTTTAGAGCGTTTTTAAAAAAGGATAAGTAAATTTATTATTATGTAAATCTGTTTTGTAAAAAATATAACTATATATATTACAAATAGGTTAATAATATACTCAGTTGTTTTCGTTAAATTTTACAAAAATTAAATTTTTAGTGATAAAAACTATATTTTGTGAGTTTTTATCTTGATTTTGTGGTATAATTGTTTTGAAAATTTCTAAAAATAGGAGTTTTGTAATACGGAACAAGTAATAAGCATTGACAGAATGGAAAGTGCCGTTGCCCTTTTTGGCAGTTTTGACGAGAATATAAAACTCATCGAAAAGGAATTCGGAGTGCGCATAGTCAGCCGTGACAGTGAACTGAAAATTGACGGTGAAGCGGAGAGCGTTTCAAAGGCGTGCAGGGTGATAGACAGTCTTTTGAAGCTTATAAACAAGGGGGAGGCTCTCTCAGAGCAAAACATTCGCTATTGCATTTCGCTTGTCAATGACGGCAGTGATGAAAAAATAGAGCAGCTTGCAGGCGACTGTATTTGCATAACCGCAAAGGGAAAGCCGATTAAGCCTAAAACAATCGGTCAAAAGCGGTACTGCAATATGATTGCCGATAACACTATCACAATAGGCGTAGGCCCTGCTGGAACAGGCAAGACATATCTTGCGGTCGCTATGGCTGTAACTGCGTTTCGAAGCAAACAGATTAACAGAATAATTCTTACCCGTCCCGCTGTTGAGGCAGGCGAAAAGCTGGGCTTTTTGCCTGGTGATTTGCAGAGTAAGGTGGATCCGTATCTGCGTCCGCTTTATGACGCGTTGTTTGATATGCTGGGAGCGGAAACATATCAAAAATATGTTGAACGGGGTAATATTGAGGTTGCTCCGCTTGCATATATGAGAGGCAGAACACTTGATGACAGCTTTATTATTCTTGATGAGGCTCAGAATACAACAAGCGAACAGATGAAAATGTTTCTCACCCGACTGGGTTTTAACTCAAAGATGGTAATTACGGGTGATATAACTCAGATAGATTTGCCGAGAGGTGCGAAAAGCGGACTGAAAGATTGTATTAAAATTCTTAAAAATATTGACGGAATAGGAAGCTGTACATTTGATGAGCGTGATGTGGTGAGACACAGACTGGTGCAGGATATTATTAAGGCTTATGCTAAATACGAAAATCCAAGAGCATAGCCTGATTTTGCCGATAAAGTGAGATTAATGAAAGGAATGATGTAAAATGGCAGAGAACAAGATCAGAGTGGTAATAACGAATAAACAAAAGACCGTAAAAATCCCTACGGGAATAAGAATGCTTGTGCGCCGCTGCTGCAACGCGGTGCTTCAGCTTGAAAAGTTTGAGGGACCTGCGGAAATCAGCGTTACATTTACAGATAACAAGGGAATAAGAGAACTTAACAAGCAGTACCGTGACAAGGACATCGAAACAGATGTGCTTTCTTTCCCGATGGGAGAAAACGGCGTGTATGACACCGATATGGAAACGGGCGCGAAAATTTTAGGCGATGTTGTTATCTCTATGGAAAAGGCAAGAGATCAGGCTGAGCTTTTCGGCCATTCGCTTCAGAGAGAGGTCGGTTATCTTACCGCTCACAGCGTGCTTCACCTGCTTGGATACGACCATATGGAAAAGCTTGAAAAAGTGAGAATGCGAGAAAAGGAAGAGCTTATTATGGAACAGCTCGGACTTCCCGCTTCATCAAGCTACATAATTGATGAAGATATGATATGAAAAAACAGTTTTTAAGCTTTAAATACGCGTTTAGGGGCATATGGCGAACAGTAAAAAGCGAAAGTCATATGAGATTTCATATCGTTGCGGGATTTTATGTTCTGCTGTTTTCGCTTTTTTATGATTTTTCATCGGCTCAGATGGCAGTGCTCGTGATTTTGATAGCACTTATTATGTTTGCAGAGATTATAAACACCTGTATTGAACAGCTTTGCAATCTTATTGCAGACAGATATGAACCGCTTATAAAGGCGGCAAAGGACGCGGCGGCGGGGGCTGTGCTTGTGCTTGCGGCAGCGGCGGCTGCGGTAGGAGTAATCTTTTTCGCAGATTTTGATAAAATTTCGGAAATTTTTGCATATTTTGCCTGTAATCCCGTAATGCTTGTGCCGCTTGTTATTTCCGCTGCGGCGTCTGTGCTGTTCGTGTGGCTCGGTCCTGCGGGTATAAAAGAAAAGCTTTTGAGCTTAAAACTGAAAATTAAAAAATAATGCATGGGGCATACTGTGTTCGGTTTGCCCCGAATTTTTGTATAAGAGGTAATTATGAAAAATACGGATAAATCGGCTTTTATTGCTATTGTCGGCAGACCGAATGTGGGTAAAAGCTCAATATTAAACAGAATACTCGGTCAGAAAATCGCCATTGTTTCAAGCAAGCCTCAGACCACCCGAAACAGAATTACGGGCGTGCTCACAGAGGGAGAATATCAGTTTGTTTTCTTTGATACCCCGGGCATGCACAAGCCGAAAAATACACTGGGCAAATACATGGTGCGTTCCGTCAATGAATCGGTCGGCGGGGTTGACTGCTGTATGCTGGTAGTTGAAGCGGGCAGGGAGCCGGGGGCTACGGAACTTGCGTTGATTGATAAATTCAAGTCTCTTGGTATGCCTGCGATTTTGGCAATTAACAAAATTGATATGCTTAAGGAGAAAGACGCGTTAATAAAGCAGATTATTGAATATACAAAGCTTTACAATTTTGACGCCGTTGTGCCTGTAAGCGCGCAGGACGGCAGCGGAATTGACGAACTGCTTGACGAGCTTAAAAATCAGGCGGGAGAGGGCGGCCATTATTTTGACGACGATACCCTCACCGACCAGCCCGAGAGAGTAATTGTTGCCGAAATTATCCGTGAAAAAATCCTGCGCTTGTGCGACAAGGAAATTCCTCACGGCACGGCAGTTGTTATCGAAAAGATGAAAACGAGGGATAACGGTGTTCTTGATATTGACGCAACAATTTACTGCGAGCGTGATACGCACAAGCGTATAATAATAGGCAAGGGCGGAGCGATGCTTAAAAAAATCAGCACATTTGCCCGTCAGGATATTGAAAGATTTTTTGACTGCAAGGTGTTTTTGCAGACATGGGTAAAAGTCAAGGAGGATTGGCGCAACCGAGCACAAATTTTGCAGAATTTCGGCTATGACGAGAAAAATTTTGACTAAACCGTAAACTGTTTTTATAAATTTTTTGGGTTATGCGTATATAGTAACTTTTTGTAATTAAATTCTAATATATCCATAAAATACTTCATATAAAACACTTTAATCCGAAAACAATAATTTCGGAGGTGTTTTTTATGGACGACTGGTATATGTGGCAGGCGTTTTTTACAACGGGAAGCGTCCTCGATTATCTCAGATACAAGGGTATTCAAAACGCAAAGGACACGGGTGCAGACACCGTAACAAGGGAGGATACCGATGAAATTCCAAACGCAGGGTCTTATAATCAAGGAACAGAATATCGGTGAGCAGGACAAGCTCGTTTTTGCCCTTACAAAATCAAACGGCGTTATAAAGGCTTTTGTAAGAGGTGCGAAGAATTTAAAGAATCAAAAATGTGCTTCCACCTCTTTGCTTTCATATTCCCGATTCACAATTTATAAGGGTCGGGACAGCTACATAATAGGCGACGCTCAGACTATCCGCATATTTTCTAAACTCAGAAGCGATGTGAGGAAAATGTGCCTTGCGCAGTATTTTTGTGAGCTTGCTTTGACGATTTGCCCCAGAGAGCAGAAATCAGACGCTTTTTTAAGTCTTATATTAAATTCGCTTTATCTGCTCGGCGAGGAAAAACGAAGCCCCGAGCTTATAAAGCCATGCTTTGAAATGCGTCTTGCAAGCATGGCGGGGTATATGCCCGACCTGAGAATGTGCAGAGGCTGCGGAGAATACAGCGCAGAAAAAATGTATTTTCTGCCGAGGCTCGGCGTGCTTGAATGTGCAGACTGTCACACAAATAACGGTGAAATTTCAGTTGAGCTTAATCCCTCGACTCTTACAGCACTTCGCCATACCGTTTATGCCGATGACGACAAGCTGTTTTCCTTTTCGCTTTCGTCAGAAGGACTTGCGGCGCTCAACGAGGCGAGCGAAAGCTATTTAAAATACAGATTTGAAAAGGATTTTAAAACATTACGTTTTTATAAAATGATAAATTAAAAACAAACCGTCAGCCATACGCCGAACGGTTAAAACAAGGTATTGACTATGAACAGACATTATAAAACACTTGAACTCAATAAAATACTTGAGCGCCTTGCGGGCAAAACAAATCTTGATGACGCCCGTGAAATGGCTCTTAAGCTTGAACCTCAATATAAATTAGACAAGGTAGAACTTCTTTTAAAACAGACCGATGACGCGGTTGTGTTGAGCGGAAAATTCGGCGCGCCATCATTCGGAGGAGCGGAAAACTGTGCAAATCAGCTCAGACGGGCACAGGCGGGAGGCTGTCTGTCGGCGGGAGAGCTTTTAAAAATCGCACAAACTCTCAGAATTATCCGCACTGTCAAGGAGTGGCGCTCAAGAACCTCGGGGCAGGAAAGCACGCTTGACTGCTATTTTAACGCCCTTGTGCCAAACAAATTTTTGGAGGAAAAAATTACCTCGGCGATTATAAGCGAGGACGAAATCTCCGACGGCGCAAGCGTTGCTCTCGGTGATATACGCAGAAAAATCCGCACAGCATCGTCAAAGGCGAGAGAGGTTCTTGACAAAATAATCCACAGCTCATCATACATAAAATATCTTCAGGACGCCATTGTTACACAGCGTGACGGCAGGTATGTCGTGCCCGTACGAAGCGAATGCCGAAATAACATTCCCGGGCTTGTACACGATACCTCGTCAAGCGGCGCGACCGTGTTTATTGAGCCTATGGGAGTTGTTCAGGCAAACAACGACATTAAAATGCTGAAATCAAAAGCGGAAGAAGAAATCGAGAGAATCCTTTTTGAACTTTCCGCAAACGCGGGCGACTTTGCCGACGCTGTTATAAAAAGCTATGAAAACCTTGCAAACCTTAATCTTATTTTTGCCAAGGCTGATCTCGCCTATTCGATGAAAGCGACAATGCCGATTATGAATGACAGGGGAATTGTCGACATAAAGCAGGCAAGACATCCGTTGATAAACAAAGAACAGGTTGTTCCTGTTGATATAGTTTTGGGCAAAGAGTTTGATACGCTTGTTATCACGGGTCCTAACACGGGCGGTAAGACGGTTACGCTTAAAACACTGGGTTTGCTCACATTAATGGCGATGTGCGGACTCCTTGTTCCGTGTGCCGATAACAGCGAACTGTCTGTTTTCAGCCGTGTGCTTGTTGACATAGGAGATGAGCAGAGCATTGAGCAGTCGCTCTCAACATTTTCCGCTCATATGACGAACATTATCCAGATTATAAAGCTTGCAAACGCAGGCTCTCTGTGCCTTATTGACGAGCTGGGAGCGGGTACGGATCCCGTTGAGGGTGCGGCTCTTGCCATTGCAATTCTTGAAAAACTTCGCACCCGCCGTGCGAAAATCGCATCTACTACCCACTATGCGGAGCTAAAGGAATTTGCGCTTCGCACGCAGGGAGTTGAAAACGGCTGCTGTGAATTTGATGTTGCTACTCTTAAGCCCACCTACAGACTGCTTATAGGTGTGCCCGGAAAAAGTAATGCGTTTGCTATTTCAAAAAGGCTCGGAATGGACGCTGCAATAGTTGACAGGGCGCAGCAGCTTGTGTCGGAAGAGAGCAGGCAGTTTGAAGATGTTGTAGAAAAACTCGAAAAACGCCGTCAGAGCCTTGAAAAACAGCTTGAAAACGCAAACAGGCTAACTGCAAAGGCAAATACAGAAAAGCAAAAAGCGGAAAACGAGGTAATAAAAGCCAGGAGGGACGCGGAGCGTGAAATCGAAAGGGCAAAAGAAGAGGCGCAGCGCATAATATCCATGACCAGAGCGCAGGCGGACGCGCTTGTGGAGGAGCTTGAAAAAGCGAGAAAGGCAAAGGATATGAGTGCCGAGGCTCGCTCCAAGCTTAAGCGTGATATTGACAAAATGGAGGCTCACGCCGATCCCGTTTTGGCTAAAAAGACGCCGAACGACGAGTACAAGCTTCCACGTCCGCTCAAGGTCGGCGACAGCGTGCTTATTTATGATATCGACAAAAACGCGACGGTGCTTGCGCCGCCCAACAAGGACGGTCTTGTGCTTGTGCAGGCGGGAATTATAAAGACAAGAGTAGATATTAAGAATCTGAGGCTGTTAAAGTCGCAGAACAAGCCTGCCGTAAGCAGGTTTTCAAATAAACGAAACGTGCCGAGCAGAATGGATGTACGCCCCGAAACCGAGGTTGATGTAAGGGGAGAAACGGCGTTTGACGCGGTTAATATTGTCGATAAAGCGATTGATAATGCCGTTCTTTCGGGTGTGAGCAAAATTACGATAATTCACGGAAAGGGAACGGGTGTTCTGCGCCGTGAAATTAATCAGTATTTAAAGACAAACAAGGCTGTCAAAAGCCACCGCCTCGGAGTTTTCGGCGAGGGTGAGGACGGCGTAACGATTGTTGAGCTGAAATAAATTTAAAATTTGTTACACCTGATACTACAGGTAAAACTACAGTGCAAATAGGAGCAATTTATGAAAAAGCAGTATCTTGATTCAGGAAAGATTGTGGGCACTCACGGCATTAAAGGTGAAGTGAGGATAGACCCGTGGTGCGACTCACCTGAATTTTTGTGTTCATTCAAAAAGCTGTATCTTGACGAAAACGGACAGACTTTTGTTGAGGTGAAGTCACGCCCTCACAAAAATATAACGCTTTCAAAAATCAAAGGCGTTGACACCGTAGAACAGGCAGAAAAACTCCGAGGAAAAGTGGTTTATATAAATCGAGATGATATTACGCTTGAAAGCGGCGTAAACTTTGTTCAGGACTTGATAGGACTTGAAGTAAAGGACAGCGAAAGCGGAAAGGTTTACGGTAAAATCACCGATGTTTTGCGCACGGGCGCAAACGATGTCTACGAAATAACCGACAGCCAAAACAAAAAATATCTTGCTCCCGTTATTGACGAGGTAGTGGTGAAAATTGATGTTGACGGCGGTTTTGTGCTTATTTGCCCGATGAAAGGAATATTTGACGATGAGGATTGACATAATAACCTTATTCCCCGAAATGTTTGAGCCGGTTTTAAACGAAAGCATTATCGGCAGGGCTCAGAAAAGCGGAGCAATCGAGATTGTGTGCCATCAGCTCAGGGACTATGCTTTTGACAAGCACAGGAGGGTCGATGACACTCCGTACGGAGGCGGAATGGGAATGCTGATGAAAGCGGAGCCTATTGCTCTGTGTTTTGAGGATATATGTAAAACACTAGGCAAAAGACCTCACTTTGTGTATATGTCGCCGCAGGGCAAAACGCTTAATCAGCAAAGGCTGAGGGAACTTTCCGAGACAGAAAATATATGTATTCTCTGCGGTCACTACGAGGGAGTGGACCAAAGACTTTTGGATACATATGTTGATGAGGAAATTTCAATAGGCGACTATGTTCTTACGGGAGGAGAGCTTCCCGCAATGGTTTTTGCCGACGCGCTGGCAAGAATGGTTCCTGGAGTGCTTTCAAACAATGAGTGTTTCACGGAAGAAAGTCATTTTAACGGACTGCTTGAATACCCTCAGTATACAAAACCCTCCGAGTGGAGGGGTTTACAGGTGCCAGAGGTGCTTTTGAGCGGACACCATGCAAATATAGAAAAATGGAGGCGTGAGAAGAGCCTTGAAATTACGGCACAAAAACGCCCTGATTTATTAAAAAATGACTGATTTTAGTTATTGTTGTATGAAAATATGAGTTAAATATTGTAAATTTGCACAAGAAATGATTTGTTTTTTTGACCGCAAGTGAATATTAATACGAAAATATTTTACTGTATTGACCTAAATAACAAAAAAGATTATAATATGTAGTAAATCAAGCCTGTTAGGTTATATCGTTTTAAATTCTAATTGTGTCAGAGAGGGTTTTAAAAATGTATGTTAAGGAAGTTTTAGTACAGAACAAAGCCGGTTTACACGCTCGCCCCGCAACTTTTTTCATTCAGAAAGCTAATGAGTACAAGTCAACTATCTGGATAGAGAAGGAAGAGCGCCGCGTTAATGCAAAGAGCCTTCTTGGCGTACTTTCACTCGGTATTATCGGCGGAACAACAATCAAAATTACTGCTGACGGTTCTGATGAGACCGACGCAGTTGAGGGACTTGTCGCTCTTGTTGAGTCAGGTTTTACAGAGTAAAGATAATATTATATAAGAGTTATGTTGGGCGGGTTTATCCGCCCTTTTCTTTTTGCTTTTAAAGAGGTGATTTTATGAACCCCAAAATGACGGAGCTTAGAAAAAAAGCGATGGCTTTGCCCCTTTTGCCGGGTGTTTATATTATGCACGGCAAGGACGGTGAAATTATATATATTGGCAAGGCAAAGACGCTGAAAAACCGTGTAAGCCAATATTTCGGCTCACAGAACAATCATGCCGAAAAGGTACGACGAATGGTTGACAATGTGGAGGACTTTGAATACATTATAACCGACAGCGAGTTTGAAGCGCTTATTCTCGAGTGCAGCCTTATAAAACAGCACACGCCAAAGTACAATATTTTGCTCAAGGACGATAAGGGCTACAGCTATATAAGAATAAGCCCCGGCGACTGGGGAAAAATCTCTTATACCCTGCAAAAAAAAGATGACGGGGCGACATATATCGGACCGTACAAGAACAGTTATTATGTAAAGAGCGCGGTTGAGGAGGCAAACAAAATTTTTATGCTTCCGACATGCTCACGGGTGTTTCCCCGTGACTTTCGCAAGGGCAGACCGTGCCTTAATTATCATATAAAGCAGTGTATGGCACCGTGCACGGGCAGAGTAAAGCTTGCAGACTACAAGGAGAGCCTTTCACAGGCACTGGATTTTTTAAAGGGCGGTTCGTCAAATTCAATAAAACAGCTTACCGCACAAATGGAACAGGCGGCTGAAAACCTTGAGTTTGAGCGTGCGGCGAGACTTCGTGACAAAATAAACGCCGTTAAAAAAATGGGCGAAAAGCAAAAGGTAGTCGCAAACAAGGTGCTTGACGAGGATGTAATAGCGAGCTTTACGGATTCGGGCAAAATCTGTTTTCATATTTTTCGGTTCGAGGGCGGAAGACTGTTTGACCGAGAAAGCTTTATTTTTGACAGCGGAGATACAGAGAGCGAGTACGAGGAATTTTTGCTCAGCTACTACACGATGAGAAATGATATTCCGAAAAATCTTGCTCTTGACAAAAGCTTTGAGGGTATGGATACTGTTGAAAAGTGGCTTTCCCAAAAACGAGGAAGCAAAGTAAGTATTACCGTACCGCAGAGGGGTGAGCAGGCGCAGCTTGTATCAATGTGCCGTTCAAACGCAGCGGAAACGCTTGCCCAGAAAAAGGGTGCTACGGTGCGTGAGTTTGGTGTGCTTGAAGAGCTTAAACAGACGCTCGGACTTGAAAAACTTCCCGAATATATAGAGGCATATGATATTTCAAACCTCTCAGGCACTGAAAATGTCGCGGGAATGATAGTTTACAAAAACGGCAAACCGCTTAAATCGGCCTATAAAAAATTCAAAATAAAGGGCTTTGACGGTCAGGACGATTATGCGTCGATGTCGGAGGTTATTTCACGAAGATTTGATGAATACTATAAGTCGGAGAAAAGCGACGAGGGTTTCGGAAAACTCCCCGATTTAATTTTGCTTGACGGAGGCAAGGGACAGGTTGCCGCAGTAAAGCAGACGCTTGACAATATGAATATTAGCGTGCCTCTTTTCGGTATGGTCAAGGACGATAAGCACCGCACCCGTGCAATAACGGGAGAGGGCGGAGAAATTTCAATCAGCACCAAGCGTTCGCTTTTTGTTTTTCTCAGCAAGCTTCAGGATGAAGTCCACCGCTTTGCAATCGGTTATCATCACGCACGCAGAAAGAAAAACACATTCAAAAGCTCACTGACAAACATTGACGGAGTGGGAGAGGTCAGGGCAAGGTCGCTTTTGAAGTATTTCAGAACAATTGAAAATATTTCAAGGGCTGATTTGGCAGAGCTTGAAAATGCTCCCAAAATGACCAAGGACAGTGCACTTGCGGTGTACAGGTACTTTAACGCAGACGGCGAAAAGTAAAATATTGTTGTAAAATATGCTCTGATGTGTTATACTGTTGTAAAGAAAATACAACTAAAAGGATAATTTTTATGCGAGTAATTACAGGCTCGGCAAGAGGCAGGCGTCTTGAAACACTTGAGGGTGAAGATGTAAGGCCTACTACCGACAGGATTAAAGAAGCTGTTTTTTCGATAATACAGTTTGATATAGAGGACAGAACTTTCCTCGACTTATTTGCAGGCTCAGGTCAAATGGGCATTGAGGCGTTGAGCCGCGGTGCGAAGACAGCGTATTTTGTTGACAATTCCAAAAAATCACTCGATACGGTCAAGCGTAATCTTAAAAAGACAGGGTTTGAGCAAAGTGCAAAAACTTTTGCGATGGATTTTCAGAGCTTTCTTTCAATGTGTTCAGAGCGATTTGACATTGCCTTTCTGGATCCGCCGTATAAAACGGGAATGCTTCAAAAATCACTTGAGCTTGTGCCTGATTTGATGAAAGAAACAGGCACAATAATCGCAGAAAATCCGCTTAATGAAGAAATTTCATCTAATTACGGTGATTTTGTACTTGACAGACAGTATCGCTATGGTAAAATAAAAATAAGTATATTCAGACATAAGGATTTTGCACAATGAACAAAACGGTAATTTGCCCGGGAAGTTTTGACCCGGTCACTCTCGGCCATCTTGATATTATAAAGCGTTCGGCAAATATGTTTGACCGTGTTATTGTCGGGGTGCTCGTAAACTCTTCTAAAGTTCCGTGTTTTTCTACCGAAGAGAGAATCGGCTTTTTAAAAGAGGTTACTAAGGATATTAAGAATGTTGAGGTAGTAAGCTTTGACGGCTTACTCGCCGAATATTGCAGAGAAAGAAATGTTGACGCAATAGTAAAGGGGTTGCGTGCCGTTTCTGACTTTGAGTATGAATTTCAGATGGCTATTACCAACAAAAAGCTCAATCCTCACCTTGAAACTATTTTTCTTATGGCAAACTCCGACTCGATGTATTTGAGCTCAAGTATGGTGAGAGAGGTCGCCTCGATGGGTGGAGATATAAGCAATTTTGTTCCTCAGTGTATTCACAGCAAAATTATAAATAAAATTTCAAAGCTTCAAAATAAAGAGGACTAAATAAGGAGTGGAAAAAATGAAAGTTGATGATTTGATTCTACAGCTTCAGGATGTTATTAACGATGCAAAGGCGATCCCGTTTTCGAGCGGTAAGGTAATGGTTAGCAGCGATGAAATCTATGATATTATCGACCAGATTCAGGACGCTATGCCGGCTGAGGTAAGACAGGCTAAGAATATTGTTTCTGACAGAAAGCAGATTCTTTCCGAGGCCAACCGCGAGGGCGAAAGCATCATCAGAGCTGCTGAGGAACGCAAAAAGGCTATGCTTAATCAGAATGAAATTGTCAGAGAGGCACAGGCAAAGGCCAAGGAGATCGTAGATGACGCAAAGCAGAAGTCTGCCGAAATCAGAAAGGCTGCCAATGTTTATGTTGACAGCATTATTAAGCGTACGGAAGAGAGCATAGCTTCACAGCTTGATGAAATCAAAAAAACAAGGTCAAATATTTTAAATTCTCAGAAAGCAAAGTAATTTTATTTCTTGCTGAAACGACAGGGTTTGTTTGTCGGTTTCAAAATGAAACATAAAAGGAATATTGAGGCGGCAGTACCGAACTGCCGCCTCTTTTCTGTCGCTTATAAAAGCGTTAATTAATTTATGAATGTATATGAATGTAGATTTGGTGTAGATAATAAATTAGTAAATAAAAAACGCTGAACGGCTTTTGTGTCGTTCAGCGTTTGTGTGTTTAATCATTAAATTTCAATAGTTTTGATTGAGTCAAATTCATCAATAATTTCTTTTGACGGCTTCTTTGTAAGAAGCGAAACCACTACATTTACAATGAGTGACAGTATAAATCCTAAAACAAGCGAGTACAGGTCAGTAGCTTGATAAAGAGTTTCTCCGTTTACTATGGGCAGATAGTCCCAAATGATGACGGTTAAAGCACCTGTTGCCATACCTGATATTGCACCTGCAAGCGTTGAGCGTTTCCAGAACAGTGCAAGCAGTACCAAGGGTCCGAATGCGGAACCGAAGCCTGCCCAAGCGTCGGATACAAGATTCATAATGCTTGACGACGGATCCAATGCGATAAAGAAAGCTACAACGGCTACAATGATAACAGCTATTTTGCCTACCCACAGAGCCTTTTTCTCGGTTGCGTTTTTGTATATTCCTACATAAATATCTTCGGACACAGACGAAGCTGTTACAAGAAGCTGACTGTCCGCTGTTGACATGATAGCAGCTAAAATTCCGCAAAGGAAGATACCGCCGATGAATATTAAAATTCCGTTTTCTGAGAAAAGCTGCTGAATTGTTCGGATAAATACTGTTTCGCTTTCGGCACCGTCAAGCGTTGTGCTGAGGTATCCCCTTGCAACAAGACCGATAAGGCAGGAAGCGGCAAGCGAAATTACTACCCAAGTAATTGCGATTTTTCTTGATTTTTTTATTTCGCTGTGGCTTTTAACAGCCATAAATCTCACGAGAATGTGCGGCATACCGAAGTATCCCAGTCCCCATGCAAGATTTGATATTATTGAAACAGCAGATACGGGAGAACCGTCGCCGTTCTTCATAAAGTTGAGATAGTCCTCCGGGTTTGAAACACCGTTTGCAACGATAGCGTCTGAAAACGCGGTGTTATAAGTAAGTGTTGCATATGCGAGAACGGGAACAGACATAATGGCAACGAGCATAAGCATACCCTGTACAAAGTCGGTAACGCACACAGCCTTAAAGCCGCCCATAAATGTGTAAATAAGAATTACAAGTGCCGCAACACAAAGACCTACTATGTAAACAGTATTATAATTTCCGCTGTCCGTATTTCCGTCCGAGAACAGTGTTGCAAACAGCTTTGCGCCTGAACTGAATGCAGACGCGGTATAAACCGTAAAGAATATTGCAATAATCACTGCCGAAACAATTTTTATAATGCCTTTTTTGTCACGGTAGCGGTTTTGGAAAAAGCTTGGTATTGTAAGAGAGTTTCCCGCAACAATGGTGTATTTTCTCAGCCTTGCGGATACTATGTACCAGTTAAGTATTGTTCCTATTAAAAGGCCGATCGCTATCCAGATTTCGCCTGTTCCGGCGAGGTAAATCGAACCGGGAAGCCCCATAAGAAGCCAACCGCTCATATCGGACGCCTGGGCAGAGAGTGCAGCAGTCCAGCCGCCTAAGTTTCTTCCTCCCAAAAAGTAGTCCTCATTATTTTTTGTTCCTTTTGAGCATACAACGCCGATTATTATCATTATTATAAGGTAAGCGGCAAATGCACTCAAGACGATGATGTTTTCTGTACTAATCATTCTTTCCTCCTGAATTTCAAATTTGTTATACATACACATCTATAGTATCAAAATTATGTAAAAAAATCAAGCAATTAGTAAAATGAGGGGGAACAATTTGAAAACTGAGTTTGCGGTTTAAACGGTTGTGTGTGAACTGCTTGTTTTTGTTAGCAAACGTGTAGAAATAAGTACATATTTTTTAAGAAAACATTGACAATTATAGTCAAATTATGTATAATGTAGTAGAAATGGAAATAAATACAATTGAACAATTAATATTATTATTAGGAACGGCTGAAATTAATTTATGCAGTTTTATATGTTATTGAGTGTTATGTTATGGGAAGAGTTTAAGTTAATGGTAATATGATTAGAATGAAGTAAACAAAGTATCATGTGGCTTGAAAATTTAATTACGCATATTAATAGAATGAATTCCAAGGTAATTCCAACTTGATTTATTAAAAAGAAGGGTAGAATATGAAAATGAAATTATTAAGAAGGATGTTTTGCATTTTATTTGCTTTTACCGTAGTATCAACTATGCTGGTTTATCCCAATGAAGTTTTTGCGAAGGATAATTATAAAGATAAAATAAATTGTATACTCGCTGATAAACTTGATAATATGGGTGAAAGTGATACTATTGATGTATCTGTATGGTTTAAAGATATAGATGAATCAAAACTTATTGACAGAACTGAATTAGAAATTGAGAATAAAATTAAGTCTAATGAATTAAACAATTCTGTTAGTGAAGTTTTAAAATTATCGTCTGTTAAACAACTGGACAATGATATAATTGAAAGGATAAAAAAAGCAGACAAAGTAACAAGCGTTGAAGATGTAAATAAAGTGATATCAATAAAACGAAAAATTGCCTCTGATATGTATAAGGAAAATAATAAATTGTTTTTAAATAAATTTTTATCTGAAAAAAATCAAAAACAATCTATAATTTATGTATCGCGATATTCTCCAAATGTATTAATGTCACTGACAAAAAAGGAAATTTTAAATATAAGTAAATTGGAATGTGTCAATGAGATATTTGCTTATGATAGTGCTTATGAATCATTATCAGTAGATAATGATTATGTTAATACAAATATTTCATCATTAGATTCGTTAAATTATAATTTTTCCACATATATGTTTGATATGACAGGTATTGAAACTATGCGTGACACCTATAATTTTACAGGTGAAGGCGTTAAAATTGGAATGTTAGATTATCCTTTTGCCAATTCTGATGAAATAGATTATTTCGGAGAGGATACAATTCAGTTATACCATTGTTATGATTCTGGTTTGATAAATGCTTATACTTCTCACGGAAATGCTAATGCATGTTTAATTGCGGGTAATTACTATAATGAAGAAACGGGTGACTCTTTTTTGGGTGCGGTGCCGGACGCAAAATTGTACCTTTCATCCGGGTATAATTATAGACAAGCTTTAGAAACATTACTTGATAACGGTGTAAATGTTATTAATGCAAGCTTGCTTTATGGCGGAGATAATGCAAATGAATATGGAGATACATCAAAATGGATTGACCATATAGCATCTGTTCACCATGTGATTTATGTAGGTTCTGCCGGTAATTACGGCGAAAATACTGTAGGAAGCTCTCAAATGGGATACAATTCAATTACTGTTGGTTCTTGTAATAGCGATGGCGAGGTATCTGGCTTTTCTTCGTATTCTTCTAATGGATATTATAAACCAGACTTACTTGCCCCCGGAGAAAATATTATTTTACCGGCAACTAGAGATAGTAGTACTGATGCCCCAAGTGGATGGAGCGGAACTTCCATAGCAGCTCCTGTAGTAACCGGAGCAGTTGCACAGTTGTGTCAAGCAAGTCCGGTATTAGCCAGTAATCCTCGTTTGATGAAGTCTGTTTTATTGTCTGGTACCACGATTAACAATTATATGGATGAGAATGAACTAATAACAACTACTACTGGGTCAAGTAATGCAAATAATGATTTTAGCAGGAAATATGGTGCAGGTATACTTAATGTTGAAACTTCATATTTGATGTTTTCCGTTGATCAAACATATATTTCTGATACAATGTCACCTAAGGTTAATACTGCTACATATAATGTTAATATTAACGCAACTGAAGGTCAACTTGTAAGAGTATGTGTTGTTTTTGATAAATATACTACAGTTCAAGGAAGTCATACAACAGGTAATACGGTTTCAAGTATAGTAGAACCATTTTATCTAAGTGTAACTGATCCGGATAATGTAAAATATTCCGCTTATAATTTGGGTGACACAAAAATCATGGTTTCGTTTGTGGCAGAGCGTAGTGGAAATTACACCATTTATTTAGCTCGTACCGGAAGACCTTCTAGTTATACCTCTAAATATAGTATTTCTGCTTGCGTACAAGATTGGTGATATATATGTCTGAACCCCAAATAACCGATAATTCAATAAATCTTAATTTCAAGGTGTTGTCGGTAATCGGAATAATAATAATAGTGTCAGGACATTGCTATCACGGCGGGTTGCCCTTTTTAGGATATGATTGGTTCCCTACATATTCGTTTAATTTGTCTTTATTCGTGTTTATTTCAGGGTATTTTTATAAAGATAAACATGAGGATAATCCATTGCGTTATATTTGGAACAGGACTAAGCGTTTATTGATCCCGGCATATTTGTGGAATATTGCATATGGATTGTTTGTTGCACTCATGTCAAATTTTGGTTACACAATCGGAGCGGAGCCAAATCCTTATAATTTATTTGTTATGCCTTTTTTTGATGGCGAAGCGTTCGTGTATAATTTGGGATCGTGGTTTGTTTATCCGCTGTTTTTAGTGTATGTTTTTAATGTTTTATTTAGAAAATTACTAAAGGCTCTAAAATTGGATAAAGAATATTTGATTTTGATTATTTATATTTTTATAGGTATTATTGCAATACAATTTCTTATAGAGAATAAGACTGTAAAAATAGAAGGACCCTTACTTTTGTTTTTTAGAGCTATGTTTTTTATTCCTTGCTTTGAGTTTGGTCGTTTTTATAAAACAAAGCTTGAAAAACACGACAATCTTAACAGTATTGCATATTTTGCAGTGATTTTTGCTATACAGCTTATCCTGCTGACATTTTGTGAAAATCTTGAGTATACGCCGTCAAAATGCACACAGTTTTTAAACGGAAGCATTGTGCCGTATATTACATCAATAACCGGTATAGCCTTTTGGTTGAGGATATCCAAATTATTAACTCCAATGATAAAGAATTGGAAATTTATACGGATTATTTCTGATAATACATATAGTATTATGATACATCATATGCTAGGTTTCATGGTGATGAAATGGCTATTCTATGCAATTAGTTTGATAACACCGTTGTTTAGTGATTTTAATATTCAATCATTAAAATCAAGTATATGGTATTACTATCTTCCTAACGGGCTTTATCAATATGCATTGCTTTACTTAATAAGTGGATTGTTTGTACCAATATTAATTGCAATAATTTCTAAAAAAGTAAAGTGTAAGGCTTTACAGTTAATTAAAAAGTAATTTTATCAGTAAAAATTGCCGGTGTTTTGAATATTAGCAGTTTTTAGGCTTTTTGTTAATAGTTGGGCAAACCGGAAAATGAATTGATGAAGATAACAAGCGACAGTGAATAAGCTGTCGCTTGTTTTTGTATTGTATAACAAGAATTAAAAAAATTATTAAAAACGTTTAAAACAATTAAAGTTAAAGCCTGCACTTTTTAGGATATTACTGTTATTATTAATGTTTTCATCGTACCTCCGTAACAATCACACAGAAAAAACAGATTAAAAACAGTGTTATTGTTGATTTAAAGATTCAAAAGTAATATAATAAAAAATAACAGTTGTATTTTAACAGCAGTTTGGCTTTTATATAACTCTAAGGTCAGCTTATAATATGTAAACAGAGGGTAATTATGGAATTTGTGAAAAGAACTTGGGCGGAAATTTCGCTTGATGCGGTCGAACATAATTTTAATGAAATAAAAAACAAAATCGCGGGCAAATCAAAAATTTGTTGTGTTATCAAGGCGGACGGATACGGTCACGGCGCTGTTGAGCTTGCACATATTTATGAAAAGCTCGGAGCGGATTTTTTTGCGGTTTCAAATATTGACGAGGGCGTGGAAATCAGAAAATCGGGATGTGCTCTCCCCATACTAATTTTGGGATACACACCTGTTTCGGAAGCTCAAAGGCTTTGCGAGAACAATATCTCACAGGCGGTTTTTTCGCTTGAGTACGCTCAGGCTCTTTCAAAACAGTGTCAAAAAATCGGCCGCATCTGCAAAATTCACATAAAAGCGGATACAGGAATGAGCAGAATAGGCTTTATGTGTCAGGAATTTCCGAGAGATAACTGTTCAATAGAGCAGATTGTGCAGGCTTGTAGTCTTCCAAACTTACAGCTTGAGGGATTGTTTACTCACTTTTGTGTTTCCGACGAGGCGGAGGACGGCAAAGCCTTTACGCAAAAGCAGTATCAAAATTTTATTCATGTAAAAACAAAGCTTGAGGAAGCGGGTTTGAATATAGAAATCTGTCATTGTTCAAACAGCGGGGCTATCGAGGATTACAGCGACACATACTGCGATATGGTGAGAGCGGGAATTATTCTTTACGGTCTTTCTCCGTCAGAAAAGCTTAGCGGAAGACTGAATCTTATTCCCGCAATGACGCTTAAAACCTCGGTTGCGTATGTGAAAGAGCTGAAAAAAGGAGCAACTGTTTCTTACGGCAGAACATTTAAAGCAGAGCACGACATGAAAATCGCTACCGTGCCGATAGGCTACGCCGACGGATATATACGCCTTAATGCCGAAAACGGTTATATGCTTGTAAACGGAAAGAAAGCAAAAATTGTGGGCAGAATATGTATGGATCAAACAATGCTTGATGTTACGGATATTGACGGCGTTAAAGCAGGCGATGAGGCTGTTGTGTTCGGTACGGGAGGTGACGGAGCACCTACCGCCGATTTGATTGCTCGGAATACGGACACCATTAACTATGAGGTCGTCTGCCTTGTTGGAAAGCGAGTTCCGAGAATCTACTACAAAAACGGAATTGTTACGGATGTGATGTATAAGCTATGAGATTACTTGTTATTGACGGAAACAGCATAGTAAACCGTGCGTATTACGGAATAAGACCGCTTACAACAAAAGACGGTCAGTTTACCCAAGCAATTTACGGTTTTCTTAATATGCTTTTAAAAATTAAGAACGAGGAAAATCCCGAAGCAGTAGCGGTGGCGTTTGACCTAAAGGCACCCACTTTCAGGCACAAGGCGTATTCGGGCTACAAGGCAAACCGCAAGGGTATGCCGCAGGAGCTTGCCTCGCAAATGCCGCCTTTAAAACAGCTTTTGTCGCTTCTCGGATACAAGATTGTCACCTGCGAGGGTTATGAGGCTGATGATATTCTCGGAACCTTTGCAGACGCCTGCGAGAAAAACGGCGATGAGTGCGTTATCGCAACGGGCGACCGTGACAGTCTTCAGCTTGTTTCGGATAAAACAAGCGTACACCTTTGCACAAACAAGCAGGATATTTTATACACCCCCGAAAAAATTATGGAGGAGTACGGGGTAACTCCAAAAGAGCTTATTGAGATCAAGGCGATTCAGGGAGATACATCAGACAATATCCCGGGAGTTGCGGGGATAGGGCCTAAGGGTGCCGGTGAGCTTATAAAGAAATATCATTCGGTTGAGTATATATACGAGCATATTGATGAACTTGACATAAAGGACGGCGTGCGCAATAAGCTGAAAAATTCAAAGGAAAATGCTTTATTAAGCCGTATGCTGGGCGAGATTTGCAAAACCGTGCCGATTGATACAAACCCGCAAAGTTATGTCGTTAAAATGGACGACCCTGCAAAATGCGAAAGATATATGGCAAAGCTTGAGCTTTTTTCGCTTATGGAAAAGCTGGGTTTAAATGAAGCCCAAATTCCAAAGCAGACCGATACCGAAGCAAAACCTTTGAAAATTGTGCGGGAGTTTGACTGCGACAGGTTATTTGATGAGATAAAAAGCTTGGGTAAGCTTTATTTTAAATCTGAATTTGCGGGAGAAGAATTAGAATCGTTTTCTTTGCTTTACGATGACAGCGTTTATATTTGCGGCAGCACGGAACTGTATAAAAAGCTGTTATGTGATGAAAAAATTGAAAAATACACGAGAAATTCCAAGGCGGTTTTCGCTTATGTCGACAGAAAAAACTTTGAAGTAAAGAGCCTTGTTTTTGACGCGGAACTTGCGGCGTACCTGCTTGAGCCGTCGTCAAAGGATTACTCGGATGAGAACTTGTGCAGATTAAATTCAATCGAGCTTGCACAGGCGGACTGCGAAGAGGATAAACCTTACAGAGTGCTTGCCGTTTATGATGTGCTGTGCGAAAAGCTTGCTTCGGAAATCAAGGCAAACGAGCAGGAAAAACTTTTAAGCGAAATTGAAATACCGCTTGCAAATGTGCTTGCAAAAATGGAGAATATAGGCTTTGGCGTTGACAGACAGGGAATTGAAAATTACGGAAAAATGCTTTCAATGCAGATAAATGCTCTTGAAGCTGAAATATACGAAAGTGCGGGGGTTAAATTTAACATAAACTCCCCAAAACAGCTCGGCAAGGTTTTGTTTGAGGATTTGGGGCTTCCGTGCAAAAAGAAAACAAAAAGCGGATACAGCACCAACGCAGAAGTACTCGAATCTCTTAAATACGATCATCCCGTTGTGGAAATGGTTTTGCAGTACCGCACGCTTTCAAAGCTTAACTCAACCTACTGCGAGGGGCTGTTAAAGGTTATTGAAGATGACGGAAGAATACACTCAAGCTTCAATCAGACAGAAACCCGCACAGGCAGAATAAGCTCAACGGAACCGAATTTGCAGAATATTCCCGTTCGCACAGAGCTTGGCAGAGAGATGAGAAGATTCTTTTGTGCCAAAGACGGCTGGATGCTTGTTGACGCGGATTATTCTCAGATTGAGCTGAGAGTGCTTGCACATATATCGCAGGACAAAAATATGATAGAAGCGTTTAAAAACAACGAGGATATACACGCAATAACGGCGTCGCAGGTTTTCGGTATGCCGCTTGATATGGTTACCCCGATAATGCGAAGCAGAGCAAAGGCGGTAAACTTCGGTATTGTTTACGGTATAGGTGCGTTTTCACTTGCAAAGGACATCGGCGTAAGCAACAAGGAAGCTTCAAGCTACATCAAAAATTATCTTGCCCATTACAGCGGCGTTGACGAATATATGAAAAGTGTTGTTGAAAGGGCAAAACGGGACGGATATGTTGAAACTATGTTCGGAAGAAGACGTTATCTTCCCGAACTTTCTTCAAGCAAGCATACGCTCAGAGCGTTTGGCGAGCGGGTTGCGAGAAATATGCCGATTCAGGGAACAGCGGCGGATATAATAAAAATCGCTATGATCAAGGTCAACGAGAGAATAAAAAAAGAGGGACTGAAAGCAAGACTTATTTTACAGGTTCACGATGAGCTGATAGTGGAAGCGCCTCAGGACGAGAGTATGCGGGTTGCGATGCTTTTGCAGGAGGAAATGGAAAACGCCGTTACGCTTTCGGTGCCGCTCACAGCTGACGCAGCAATAGGAAAGACGTGGTATGATGCAAAAGGATAAAAGATATATAGCGTTTGTTTGTACGGGCAATACCTGCCGAAGCCCCATGGCAGAGGGAATATTTAACAAGCTTGCGGCTCAAAAGGGGATTGAAGTCAAGGCAGAAAGCTTTGGTCTTGCTACAATCTCAGGCTTAAATGTATCTGAAAATTCAGTAAAGGCTTGTGCCGAAATAGGCGTTGATATTTCAGACTTAAAATCTACTTCCGTGCAGGATGCGGATATTGAGAAGTACGAAAAGTTTTATTGCATGTCGCAAAGTCACGCTGCAATGCTTGTACAGAGCTTTTTTGTGTCTGAAAACAATATTGAGGTGCTGAACATAAGCGACCCTTACGGCGGCGATGAGTTTGTTTACAAAAAATGCTGTAATGAGATTTATAATTCTGTACAGGAAATAATCAAGAAATATGAAAATTGAAAAAATGAATCAAAAGCACCTTGACTCGGTGCATAAAATTGAACAGGAGTGTTTTTCTCACCCTTGGTCGCTTGAAAGCCTTGAAAGTGAAATGAAAAATGAAAACTCACTTTTTTTGGTTGCAGTTGAGGACGGCAAAGTCATAGGATATATAGGTATGAGCATAGTAATTGACGAAGGCTACATTTTTAATGTTGCCGTTTGCGAAACGCAAAGACAAACGGGAGTTGCCACGGCTCTTATAAACGAGCTTGTGACCTACGCAAAGAAAAACAATTTCAGCTTTATAACTCTTGAGGTCAGGGAAAGCAATATGCCTGCGCGCTCGCTGTACTCGAAATTCGGTTTTATAAAAGCAGGCGAGCGAAAGGATTATTATTCAGATCCAAAAGAAAACGCTGTTTTGCTGACGAAATTTTTTTGACTGTAATATCAGCGTATATTAATGAAAAGAAAGGTTAAACAGATGAACATACTTGCAATAGAATCTTCTTGTGACGAAACTGCGGCGGCAGTTGTCGAAAACGGACGCAATGTGATTTCCTCGGTTGTTGCGTCGCAGGTAGAAGAACATAAGCTTTACGGGGGAGTGGTTCCCGAAATTGCTTCCCGCCGCCATGCAGAGGCAATCGTGCCGATTGTGAGGCAGGCACTTGAAGAAGCAAACATATCCCTTGACGGCATTGACGCAATAGCGGTTACATATGCTCCCGGACTTATAGGAGCTTTGCTTGTGGGAGTGAATTTTGCAAAGGGACTTTCACTTTCATCGGGCATACCGCTTGTTCCTACTCACCACCTTCGTTCGCACATAGCGTCAAATTATATTTCAAATCCCGATTTAAAGCCGCCGTTTTTGTGCCTTGTTGTTTCGGGAGGACACAGCCACATCGTAATGGTGGAGGATTACACAAAAATGAAAATTATAGGGAAAACCCGTGACGACGCCGCAGGCGAAGCGTTCGACAAGGCGGCGAGAACAATGGGGATGTCTTATCCGGGCGGAATAGAACTTGACAAAGTTGCCGAAAGCGGCGACCATTTTGCGTTCAAGCTCCCTCGCCCCGTGGTTCACGACGCTCCGTACGATTTCAGTTTTTCGGGGCTTAAAACAGCCGTTATCAATTTAATTCACAATTCTGCTCAAAAAGGCATTGAACTTAACAAGCCCGATGTTTGTGCTTCATTTCGTTACGCAGTAGTTGACTGCCTTGTCACAAACTTTTTGAAGGCGGCAGAGGATTACCGTGTTAATAAACTTGTAATTGCGGGAGGAGTTTCGGCAAATTCCCTGCTTCGCAAAACTTTGCGTGAAAAGTGTGATGAGCGTGGTTATGAATTTTATATGCCCGATAAATCACTTTGCGGCGACAATGCGGCAATGGTAGGTTCTCAGGGATATTATGAGTTTTTGAGCGGAAATATAGCAGGAACCGACCTTAATGCGTACGCTACAATGAGTATTGAATAACAAATAAAAAATAAATATATTATTTTTGTACAATAATTGACAAAATATTGCATTTATTTTATAATACATTTAGCGGCTAATTCTTTTTTGAGGAGGAAATTATGGACAATAATTACAATAACGGTTATAACAATCCGCAGGACAACAATCAAACGCCGGACGCTCAAAATAATACACCTAATTATCAAGAACAGTACAATCAGATGTACGGTCAGCAAAACGAACAGCAAAATACTCAGCAGCAGTATAATCAGCAGTACGTGCAGCAGAATACTCAGCCGCAGTATAATCAGCAGTACGAGCAGCAGAATACTCAGCAGCAATATAATCAGCAGCCGTACAACCAGCAGCCATACAATCAGCAGCAGTATAATCAGCAACCGTACGGTCAGCAATATGCTCAGCCGTATAATTACAACCCGGAATATCAGCAGCCTGTTAACGAGGACGGCAAGAGCATGGCTGTTGCTTCTTTGGTCCTCGGTATCGTTTCTTTCTTCTGCTGCGGTACGATATGTTCTATTCTCGGTTTGGTTTTCGGTATTATTTCCAAGAAAAGACAGCCGCAAAACAACGGTATGGCAACTGCGGGCATAATTTTGTCGATCATTGCTCTTGTTCTCGGTGCGGTTTTTATTATTATTTCTGTATTAGGTGAGTTTGATCCATTTTATTATTCTTACTACTATTACTATTAATTTTAGGCGTAAAAGTAAAGTCATTAGCATCAATATTGATAAGGGCGGACTTTTGTTCGCCCTTTTGATTTGGAGAAGATTATGAGAAAATACAGTATATGGCAAAAAACAGCATTAATAGTTTGTCCTGTTTTTTCGGCTGTGCTCCTTTATTTTTTGACTGATTATATAGCTACGCATTTTACGCTTCCCGGATGTATGACATATCAATTATTCGGAATATACTGCCCTAGCTGCGGAATGACTCGCTCGGTTATTGCTTTGTTGCACGGAAATGTATTTTTGTCTTTAAGGCAAAACGCATTTGTCATTTTCGGAATTGTAGTTGCCGTTTTGGTTTATATTAGGTTTGCTCTGAGATTTTTCGGCATACAGCTAAAACCCTTTAAACTAAGCAAGAAAGAGGTTTATTCATTTTTGATTGTTGCCGTTTTGTATTCCGTTCTTCGCAACTTTATTCCCGCAATTGCTCCCATATAAAAAGCTTGATATTTGCGGGGATTTGGTTTAAAATATTGGTACTATATAATGAAAAGAGTGGTAATTATGAGTAACAATCCAATTGTGACTATTGAAATGGAAAACTCAAAGATCATAAAAGCGGAGCTTTATCCCGATATCGCACCCAACACCGTTAATAATTTTATAAGTCTTGCAAACAGCGGATATTACGACGGTCTTGGATTTCACCGTGTGATCTACGGATTTATGATACAGGGCGGCTGCCCCGAGGGCACAGGCTGCGGAGGTCCGGGCTATTCAATCAAAGGTGAGTTTGTCGCAAACGGATTTAAAAACGACCTAAAACACACAGAGGGCGTGCTTTCAATGGCTCGTTCCATGATGCCGGATTCTGCGGGCTCGCAATTTTTTATTATGCATAAGGCTGCACCTCATCTTGACGGTCAGTATGCGGCTTTCGGCAAGGTGATTGAGGGGATGGATACGGTTAATGAAATCGCACAGTGTGATACCGATTTTTCGGACAAGCCTCTTGATCCTCAGATTATGAAGAAAGTAACCGTAGAAACCTTTGGCGTAACTTATCCTCAGCCCGAAAAGGTTTAAAACTTAAAAAAATAATGAAAGGAATTTAATTATGAATGTATTGCTTGCAGGAGGTGCCGGATATATAGGTACCCACACCTGTGTTGAGCTTATTAATGCGGGACATGATGTTGTAATAGCAGATAACTTTTCAAACAGTTGTCCCGAGGCGGTAGCCCGCACGGAAGAAATCACGGGAACAAAAATTCCTCTTTACGAGGCGGATGTTTGTGATAAAAACGCCTTGGATAAAATTTTTTCCGAAAACAGCATTGATGCGGTTATTCACTTTGCAGGTCTCAAGGCAGTGGGTGAGAGCTGTGAAAAACCTGTTGAATATTACAGAAACAATATAGATTCAACGCTCACTTTGCTTGAAACGATGAAAAAATACTCTGTAAACAGATTCATATTCAGTTCTTCGGCAACGGTTTACGGAACACCCAAGACTGTGCCGCTTGTTGAAACAATGCCGACGGGGACTCCTACAAATCCGTACGGCTGGACAAAGCTTATGATGGAACAGATACTTTCCGATACAGCAAAAGCAAACCCAGATATGTCAATCGTAATTTTAAGATATTTTAATCCCATCGGTGCTCACGAGAGCGGCAGAATAGGCGAGGACCCAAACGGTATCCCCAACAACCTTATGCCGTACATAACTCAGGTTGCAGCCGGAAGACTTAAATGCTTAGGTGTATTCGGAAATGATTATGATACCCACGACGGTACGGGAGTGCGTGACTATATTCATGTTGTTGACCTCGCAAAGGGCCATGTTAAAGCAATTGATTATTCCGCAGAGCATAAGGGAACAGAAATATTCAATCTCGGAACGGGTACAGGCTACAGCGTGCTTGATATCGTAAAAGCTTTTTCAAGGGTAAATAATATCGAAATTCCCTATGAAATCAAGCCGCGCCGTGCGGGGGATATTGCGGAATGTTACGCAGACGCTTCAAAAGCCAAAAAGATCCTCGGCTGGACTGCCGAAAAAGGGCTTGATGATATGTGCAGAGACGCTTGGAATTGGCAATCGCACAATGTTAATGGTTATAAATAACAAAAACTATATTTTGGTTTTGTGCAACATAACAAAAAAACATATTTCGTAAAAAAAACAGCCGTTAGTATGGTTTTTTTATTGACTTTTAACGGATTGTTGTTATATAATAGTAATGCTTATAGAAGCATTACTTAAATAAGGAGGAAAAGAGAAATGTTCAAAAAAGCGATTAGCCTTTTATTGTCATTAATGCTCATTGTTACATCATTGTCAGTAACCATATTCAGCGTTTCTGCTGCAGGTTCTACATATGTTGTAGCAGGAGTTTCAGCTATTTGCGGTACCGAATGGGACGAAAGTGCTGAAACTTCACCTGACAATGTTATGACAGCAAAAGGCGACGGTACATACGAGAAAGTATTTACCGATGTGGCTGTCGGAAAAGACTACCAGGTTAAAGTTGCCGAGACTACAGCAGACGGCACAGTTAACTGGTATGGCATTGACGGCGGTCAGGATAATATTACATTCAATGTTACTTCCGTTTGTGATGTAACAGTAACCTTCGATCCCCAGTCACTTGTGCCTACGGTAACCGGTGACGGTGTTGAGATGGTAACAGAGCTCAATGTTGAATCAATGCGCGTTGTAGGTAACGGTGCCGGAAACGGCAACTGGCTTAACGGTATTGATTGGAATGAGGCAGCTGACGAGAACCTTATGACAGAGGTTGAGCCGGGAGTTTATGAGATTACTTACACTGATATTACTGAATATTTCAACTATCAGTTTAAGTTCGCTGCAAACGGCAGCTGGGCTGTAAACTGGGGTGGCATATATCAGGGTTCAGGCGTTGAGAGTGATGCTGTGTTCAATACAAATGACAACATCACCGTTGATGTTCCTTATGCTCTTGCCGATGTAACAATCAGACTTGATCTTACCGGCTTTGATTATGCTACAAAGCAGGGTGCTAAGTACACAGTAACTGTTGTAGAAGCAACATCAGAACCCGCAACAGAGGCAACAGAGGCTACTGAACCTACAGAGGTAACAGAGCCCACAACTGTAACAGAGGCTACAGAGCCCTCTACAGATGTTACAGAGCCTGTAACAAGCGGACTTAAAGTTAACGCTACTTCAAACTACTTCCCTGCATATACAGTTGACCTTTCGGAAGATGAGGAATATGTAACAGTTACATACTTCATCGAGAGTGAAAAGGACATGCTTAATGTTCAGTGGCAGTTACACTATGATCCGAGCGTTCTTAAGTTTGAAAACGCTTTGAATGTTAACGAGGCAGGCAACGGAATCAACCTTATGCCTTCTGTTGGTGACCTTGTTTGGAACAACGTCGAAGCAGATAAAACTATATACGGAAACGCTACTACACTCGGACTTTATGATATTACAGGCGGCAGAGTTCCGTTTGTAACAGCTACATTCAGAGTAGTCGGCAGCGGCGAAACAACCGTTGATCTTGACCTTCAGGTTCTTACATTGTCTAAGATCAGTCTCGAAAACTTCCAGACTGATCCCGCTGAGGAAGAGCTCGTTGTAAATAACAGCGTCATCTTAGACACACCTACTAAACCTGTTCGCGATACAGTTCCTCACGCAGGTTTGTATGACAAGAATGCAACAAATCCTGTTGATGAGCCTACAACAGTAACAGAACCCACAGAGGTAACAGAGCCTACAACTGTAACAGAACCTACAGAGGTAACTGAACCTACAGAGGTAACTGAACCTACAACTGCAACAGAGGCTACAGAGCCTACAGCAGCAACTGAGGTTACAGAGCCTACAGCAGCAACAGAGGTTACTGAGCCTACAACTCCAACAGAACCTACAGATCCTGTAGGAGATACAGTTTATGTAGTAGCAGGTAACATTGAATTCACAGGATATGAATGGGTTGCTACCGCTGCAGAGGCACCTGAAAATGTCATGACTGCCAACGGCGACGGTACATATTCTAAAGTATTTGCAGCTACTCCCGCTATGGAAAAGGCTCAGATACAGATTGTAGAAAACCTTCCTGACGGCACAATTAACTGGATTGGTGATGCAACAGGCAATAACATTACATTCAATGTATTAACAGAGTGTGATGTAACAGTTACTTACAACCCGGCTACACAGGAAATCACAGTTACAGGCGACGGTGTTGAAATGGTAACAGAGCTTGTTATCAATTCAATGCGTGCAGTAGGTAACGGTGACGGCAACTGGCTAAACGGCGTGTCATGGGATACAGCTGCTGATGAGAACCTTATGACTGAGGTTGCTGATAAGATTTATTCAATCACATATACTGATATTGACACATACTACAACTACCAGGTTAAGTTCGCTGCAAACGGCAGCTGGGCTGATAACTGGGGCGGCGTATTCGAAGGTGCAGGTGTTGAGTCAGAGGCAGTTTACAACAGCCAGGATAACATCACAGTAGATGTAACATGTGAGCTTGCTGATGTAACACTTATACTTGACCTTACAAACTTTGATTATGCTACAAAGACAGGTGCTACATTTACAGTAATTATTGACGATAAGTCTGGTGTTGATCCCACAGAGCCTTCTACAGATGTAACAGAGCCCACAACTACTCCTGCAGCTCTCAAGGTTAATGCAACATCTAACTACTTCCCGTCAGCTTCAGTATCTCTCTCTGATAGTGAAGAGTATGTAACAGTAACATACTTTATCGAGAGCGAAAAGGATATGCTTAATACACAGTGGGAGTTAAAGTATGATCCGGCTGTTCTCCAGTTTGAAAATGCTGCAAATATCAACGCAGCAGGCAATGGAATCAACCTCATGCCGTCTGTTGGTGACCTTGTATGGAACAATAAGGCTGATGAGGGCGTAATCCTTGGTAACTGTACAACACTTGGACTTTATGATATTACAGGCGGAAGAGTTCCGTTTGTAACAGCTACTTTCAAGATTGTCGGCAACGGTGAAACAACTGTTGACCTCTATGTAGATGTTCTTACATTGTCTAAGATTAGCCTTGAAAACTTCCAGACCGATCCTGCAGAGGAAGAGTTGGTAGTTGATAACGGTATAATCATGGATACTACAACAAAGCCTGTTCGTGATACAGTAGTTTATGCCGGAATGTTCAACAGCGATGCTACAAATCCGACTGAAGGTCCTACAGATGAGACAACAGAACCCACAGGAACTACAGTTACAGAGCCTACAACAGCTACTGAGCCAACAGAGCCTACTGTAACTGAGCCCACAACAGAGCCTTCAGGTCTCACTGTAAATGCTACATCTAACCTCTTCCCTAAGGCTGAAAACATGGTAACTGAGGATGACAATACAGATCTCGTAACGGTATCTTATTACTTTGAGTCTGCTAAGGACATTCTCAATACACAGTGGACACTCACATATGATCCTGCTGTTCTTTCAGTACTTCCTGAGAACAACACAGAAGGCTATATGCCGTTCGCTGCTGATGCTATGTACAGCACAGAGGTTCCCGGAAAGATTAGTGCAAGCTGCTCTGACCTCACACTTTATGAGCTTGCTGATGGCACTGCATTTGTTCAGGTAACATTTAATACTCTTGCAAATGATGGCGAAACAACTGTTAACCTTAATGTTGAGGATCTCACAATTTCTGAGGTAAATCCTGCAACAGGCAACTCTGACGAAACTAAGGAAGAGGCTGTTGTAGTAAATAGTGTTCTCCAGACTATTGCAACAGAATATACAGTTAACACTGAGGTTAAGGCTGGCGGTGTTGTAGCTCCTACAGAGCCTACAACAGGTACTGAACCCACAGAGCCCACAACAGCTACTGAGCCTACAGAGCCTACAACAGCTACTGAGCCTACAGCTTCTACAACAGAGACCGTAGAACCTACAACAAGTGTTGTTGAGCCTACTACAATAGTTGCTCCTACAGACGATGCAACAGCTTCTACTGATGCAACTTCTGCAACCGGAACAACTGTAGGTGGTGCTACATCCGATACAACTCAGACAACAGGCGGTTCTAACAATGTTCAGACAGGTAGTGCTTCTATGTCTGTAATCATTCTTGTAGTACTCCTTTCTGCTTGCGGTGTTCTTTACTTTGCTCGCAAAAGAGTTAAGTAATTTTCACTCTGACTTGTATCAGTAAAAAAATAATATTTTCACCCTCCGATTATTCGGAGGGTGTTTTTATTATAAAAACAACAAAATTTATTATTAAATTAAGCACAAACTCGTTGAAATATTTTATAAAATGATATATAATAAGAAAAGATATTGTATATTATTTAAAGGAATGAATTAAATGAAAAAACACCTAATAAGTTTTATTTCAATTTGTTTTGCGTTAGCAATGATGTTAGTTGGTTCTGCGTCTACATTTACTGTATTTGCCGCAGAAGATGATTTGACAATCAATTCTGACGCTACCGTTAAAGTAGGAGATAAAATTAAGTATACGCTGTATTTAAGCGATACAAAAGAAGACATAATCGGTTTTGAACTTCGACTTTTTTATGACCACGAGTACCTTGAACTTGATAAAGACAATGTCAGCTACGGAAAATTTGACGGTGTTGTTCATAATCTAAACCTTGAAGACAAAATACCAATTAACTGGACTAATATATCAACACCGATGTCATTTTCGAAAAAAGCTGAGTTTCTTTCAATGGAGTTTACGGTTCTCAAAGGCGGCGAAACCGAGATTTCACAGTTTGTATCAGAAATGTACGGTGATGATATGACATACCTGAAATCATATAAGTGGACATATGATATTACGGTAAATGACAAGGTTATAGTAGAGGACAAAACACCGCTCATAAGTGACGATGAAGAAACATTAGAAAAAAATCAGGGCAGCTTTATAAATTATTTAGACGGAATGGGTGAAGAAAATACACCTAACAAAGACGATCATCAGGCTATAATAGGTTCTATGCCGGGAACTCAGGTTGTTACAGAATATGTCGATGTAACAAAATATCAGCAGGCTGATTCAGGATCATCAAGTATTACACCGATAATTATAGTTGTTGCTATAGTTATAGTAATCGGAGCTATAGCGGCAATTTTGATAATAAAGAAACGCGATGAGGAAAAGGCCAACGATTAATTGGTATTAATATAGTTGTATTCACATTTTAGACAAAATACATGGTAAAAATTTGTTAAACATGACAGTATAATTTTTTGTTATTTTCTTGAAAAATAATTAAAAATGTTATATAATTAATTAAAACCGATTTAGTATCGGAAAATATACGGAGGAGATAAAAATGAAAAAGAAACTTTTAAGCCTTTTGCTTGCAGGTTCTCTTGTTGCATCAATGGCTGCTATTGCTACGTCAAGCGTATCGGCTACATTGCTTGAGGACGGAAGCTATGTTCCCGGCGATAATGTAACAGCTACTAACAGATATTATTTTGCAATGCCTGATGAGTGGTACAGTGCAAATGCTACATCAGCAGGTGTTTATTGGTGGTCTGGTACCGATCCTTGCAAGCCTGTAGACGGAAGCGTTGAATCTTCTTTAGGCTGGCCCGGTTATAAGGCACAGAAGAGCGCTGATGTTGAAAACCTTTACTATGTTGACTGTCCTACAGATGTACCTACAATTGTTTGGAATAATTACCTTAACGGTGGTACAGACACAGAGGCTCCGATTTACACAGAAGCTAAGCAGGCTGCTGATGCACAGGTTGAGTTCTATTCATCAATGGATCTTGACGGTGTAAAGTATACTGATGAATGGCTCGCTGAGATGGAAGCAAGCTACAACGGCGACAAGAAGGCTCTCGGTGATTATGCTGACAACTTCTTCTATGATGAAGAGTATGGCCTCGGTTTCTCATTTGAACTTGATAATATGATTTATGTTATTGATCTTTCTAAGACAAGTGAGAACTTTGACGGTAAGCTTACATATGTTGGTGACTGGTACTTCTACTTCGGTAACGGTGATTACGGTACATACCCAACTAAAGAGGGTTCTGAGGCTGCAGGTACATTAAAGAACATTGCTGACGCTCCTGCAACTTCTGACCAGCCTACTACTGAGCCTACAACTCAGCCTACAACAACTCAGCCTACTGATAAGCCTGATCAGCCATCAACTGATCCTACTTCTTCTGTAGGCGGCAGCTCAACTTCTGATACTGTAAAGACTCCCGGTAACGGAAATGTTCAGACAGGTCAGGCTTCTTATGCTATCGTACTTCTCGTGGTATTGGCTGCTGTTTCAGGTGTAGTTGTTTTAACTCGCAAGAAGTTAAATTAATTAAATAATAATTTTGTTTAACTTAACGCCTCCGCTCCTGGAGGCGTTATATTTTGTGCTTAAAATGCAGGTTATGCATTAATACTTGATACATAACCTATATGAAACAAAATTTATAATTTTAATTTATTCTGTCGTTGTCTTGCGACACTAAATCGTCGATTATTGTAATATCTATAAAAAAATTAAAACAATTAAATAATTTTAAATTTATATATAACTGCGATTCATTGAATTTCTATACATATTTTCTTATAAATATAGATCGTTTTACAAATACATTAAAAATACATGCTGTTTGAATATAACAGCATGTATTTTTTGTGTTATTATTGTTTGCAATTACTAATATATTTAGCAATTAAAATATATAAATACATTTATTGATATAATTATTTTAATTAAATAAAATATTTTGAATTTAAACTTTTACAACTTAAGTTTGCTTACATTTATAAGCAATATTTTTATTTTAATAAATTTTTATCTCTTATATTACATCGATTTTTAATATTCAGCATTATCATCTGATATTATGCATTTTATAATAATATTGCATATTTTGTCTATCGGAGCGTCACAGCCGTTTTTTATCCATTCCATAATAACAGCCATTATACCTTTGATGTAAAATATTAAAATATATTTTCGTTCGTCTTCAGGAAAATTAAACTTTGCTAAGATGGGATTAAAAATATGATTAAACATCTTTTTAAATGTTTGGTTATAACCTAAATGTTTTGATTGATTTACAACACTTTTAAAAATCTGTTTATTATCTTTTATAAATGTTAAATAAGGTACAAGGTACTCAGGTGTTATAAATATAAGCTCTTTTGCACTGCGTTTTTCTATGCTTTTAATAAATTCATCTGAGTCAACATTAAAGTGTTCAAAAAATTTATTATTTACAAAATCTACGCTCTCATTTAACAAGTCGTCTATAGTTTCGTAGTGCAGATAAAATGTTGAACGATTTACGCCTGCTTTTTCGCATATTTCTTTTACAGTTATATATTTTAGGCTTTTATATTCAAGCAAAGATATAAAAGCTTCATCAATTTTTTTCGCTGTATTAAAATATTTGCTTTCAGACTTGTTCATTAAACCGTCCTCATTTCATTTATTTCGCCACATTATTATTCTTCACTAATTTCTTTTGCCAACTGTACAATCTCAAACGAGTATTTTTGTCTGCTTTTTGCAAGTAACCTTTTATAGATAGGGTAATTTGTACAAACACCAATAAAACCGATAATTCCTACAATAATACCCAATATCATAAATATGGGTGTGCCGCCGATAATGTTCATACTAAGACACATACCGGTGCCTAAAATCAAAGTTGACAGAATTCCGTATGTATAAGCAAATATGTTTGCTGGATTTTTTGCTTTTTGGTCAAGCTTTTTAAGAGCGATTACCTTTGAATCGTTTTTAGGTGAATATTCTTCTGCCAGTTTTTCTGCAAAAATTTTGTCTGTGTTCATAATAAAATCTCCTTTTTCTTTGGTGATTTTATTATAGAATATTTTAAGGCAAAGGTGAACAACACAAATTTAAAAATGTGTTGATTTAAGAAAATCCGTCTATCGAGTAAAATCGATAGACGGATTATTTTAGATATTAATATGCAAAGTAATTTGCATATTTTATTATCATTAAATTGAAGTATGTTACCTCAATTATTTGTTGTTGATAGCAGCCTGTGCAGAAAGGAAAAAACAATGGGTTTTTTTATGAAATCGCTGTTACTCTCATTCTCTTTCCTATGTAATGAGGAAATCTGCTCGATTTCCTCTAACCTGATAATTGCCCGTCCCTTTCTACCATCAGCAGTAAATGTCGCCTTGGCATCAACCGTTCCGTGTAAATGAATATACCAGTCAAAGGTCTTATCCGTTGTCGGCGTTACTCTATACACGAATTGATTGATAACATCCCTGCTAATCTTTGTGCCGCTGAAATCAATCAGCGTATTCAGCGTCTTAATAATCTCGTC